>CAMNDS010000019.1 GCA_946535695.1 uncultured Clostridia bacterium
TATGGCAATATTTTGGAATTTTAAATAAAAATAAAGGTTGGCATGATTTTGATTTTATTGACAATACTCATGAATTTTTAAATTCTGGAACCGTAATTTTAAGCCACAGTGGCGAGATGCTTCCGGTTGACGAAAATTATTTAATAAAATGCAAACTTGAAAAATCGGATTATGATTTTATGCCAAAAATTTCAAAGATAAAAATGAATATTTTTGAAGTTGTTCAGCAAGATACTCAATGTGAAAGTATTTTTATAAAAAAATCCGAAATTAAAATAAATGGAGATACCGCAAAGTTCGAAGTGAGCTCCCATTTGAGTTTATATGGTAAACATTTGCTTTATTTAAAAAACCAAGAATATTGGACTATTTTTGAAAGATTTAAGGCTAATCCGAATGCTGAAAAAAATGTTTGTGAGTTTGAAATTCCGAACCAAAATTTTGAAGATTTTAACCAAGATGATACTGTGTTTTTACTTGTTTATTATTTAAAAGATTTTGAAAATAAAATAATCATCGGCAGTGGAACGGGATTTTCTAATATAACTTTTGAACAAAATTTTGAAGATTTAACAATTTATGATAAATGCAAAGTTATGGTCGGCGAAAAAAATAAAAGAAATTTATCTTTTAAGATTTGGGATAGAGTTGAAGATTTTTTTATGTCTTCAAAGTTTGATAATCATTTTGTTTACGAAGAAAACGCAAAAATAATCGCATTTGGAGATAACCATCACGGTGCAGTGCCCGAAAATGAAAGAAATAATATCAGATTTTGTGAGCTTTGTTTTACAAAAGGGCAAGAATCTAATATACGAGAAAATATGATAAAAGATGTAGAAACCCAAAACGAAATCTTAAAAAATTCAAGTATAAACCAAATTTCTACCGCTACCGGCGGACAAGATGACGAAACTTTGGAAAATGCTGAAAATCGTGCGCTTAATTTGTTCAAAGATATCAAAAGAGCTGTTACAGCTGATGATTATATCGAAATAATAAAAAAAACTCCCGGAATAATATTAAAAGATGTATCAATTGCTCCGAACAATGAAAAATTACTTCAGAACAAAATTTGCATAGCAATAAGAATTCCTGAAAAAAACTATGTTCCTGATTCTTATAAAAAAAATATAATAACTTGGTTTGAAAATTTTAGACTAATAAATACTCAAATTGAACTTTTAGACCCAATTATTGTAAAAATAGATTTAAAAATCAAAATAACTCTTAAGCCTGGCTATGCTTTCAATAAACAAATTATGGATGAAAATTTAGAAAATTTTTTTAAAAAAATAAACCGAAAAATGGGGCAGACCTTAATTTATGGTGATTTATTTGACACTATTGAACGATTTGAATTCGTTGATTATTTGAATAATCTCGAAATAACATCAGATATCAATAATTTGGAAAACAAATCGGATTATGATAATATAGTGGTACCCATGAATGCCACTTATGAACTCAGCAATGTCGTTGTAGTCCCACTTTTAAACACAGATATTTAGGAGAATTATGAAAAAAAGAATAATTATAACTGTTTTAGTATTATTTCTATTATTTTTCGCTTATAAAAAAATTTCTAATTTTTTTAAAAACGAAGAAATTGACGAAAATGTTTTTTCAGTTGTTAAATCACAAAACACTCTTACCGAAAATTGGCTTATTTATGTTGGCGCTTTATTAATTTTAGTTTCGATAACAGGAATAATATTAACACTTAGATCAATTAAATTTAAAAATAAAAGTAAAAAAACTAGTTTCCCAGAAAAAAGTAAAGATTTTGAAGATTTATACAGTTAAAACTTAAAACAGTTAAAAATAAAAAAGGAAGTGCTTTTAAATTGGAAAAAATTATTAATTATAATATTTGCGACGGAATAAATTTTTCACATATTAAAACTAAAAAATTTAAGAATGCGTGTATCGCAGTAACATTTTTTGTACCTCTGAATAAAAATTTAGTTTCTGGATTTTCGGTATTAATAAGTGTTCTTTCAGATTCGTGTAAAAAATTCCAAAATTTCCGATCTCTTAATGAATATATCGAAGAAATATATGGAGCAAACTTAGATTACGATGTTTCGAAAATCGGCAATTATCAAATGCTTGAACTTTATATTTCAGCGCTTGATGATAAGTTTACTGCAAATCATGAAAAAAATACTGAAAAAATTGCTGATTTATTATATGAATTAGTTTTTAATCCTTTAATTAATGATAAAAAATTTGATGAAAATATTGTTTTAAAACGGAAAAATGAAATAATCGAACTTATCGATAACCAAATTTCTGATAAACGTACTTGGAGCATGATAAGATGTAATCAAATTATGTTTGAAAATGAAAAATGTGGGATTCGAAAATACGGCACCAAAGGGGATGTGCAAAAAATAAATGAAAAAAATTTATTTGAATTTTACACAAAATTAATTCAAAATTCTCGTATAAAAATTTCGATGATAACTGACTGCGACTGCCAAAATATAGTAAATAAATTCAAAGAATATTTTTCAAAAATAAATAGGAATCCTGATTTTAATTTTAAAAAAGTTAATATAACAACGCCTGAAAAAGTAAAGGAAGTTAAAGAAAAAATGAAAGTTGAGCAGTGCAAATTGGTCATGGGGTTTAGAACTCCTTTTATAAAGCCTGATACTCATAATATGTCGCTTGCCTCTGCTATTTTGGGCGGGTTGCCAACTTCGAAACTTTTTATGAACGTGCGAGAAAAAATGAACCTTTGCTATTATTGCACATCTATGCTTGATGCCGGCACCGGAGCTTTGTATATTTCAAGCGGTGTTGAGGAATCGAATTGCGAGAAAGCTAAAAACGAAATTTTAAATCAAATAAAATTAATGCAAAACGGAGAAATTACTGATGATGAGTTGAATGAAGCTAAAAGCTTTTTAACACAGCATTTAAAATCAATTTCGGATAAAATAAGCACTCTTTACGAGTGGTACTTAGGACAATATCCTTTTAGTTTAGAAGAGTCGCCCGAGGAGTACTCTGAAAAGATTGCCGGGGCTTCAAAAAAGGATATTGTCGATTGTATTTCTAAAATTTCGCTTGATACGGTTTATGTTTTAACAGGAGGTAAATAAAATGCAAATTTTTCAAAATGATATTCTAAACGAAAATTATTTTTTTCATAAACATAGTTCAGGGCTTAAAATTTATCTTTGCCCGAAAAAAGATTTTCAGAGCTATTTTGCGATAATTGGTACTAAATATGGTTCTATAAACAGAAATTTTAGGTTAAATTCACAGTTAATCGAAACCCCTGCGGGAATTGCTCACTTTTTGGAGCACAAGCTTTTTGAGTGCAAAAATGGCGATGCTTTTAATCTTTTCAGCAAGCTCGGCGCTTCGGCAAATGCTTATACTTCGTATGAAAAAACCGCCTATTTATTTTCTTGCACTGATAATTTTAAAAAATCTTTAAAAATTTTGTTGGATTTCGTTCAGGAGCCCTATTTCACTCAGGAGGGCGTCTTAAAGGAGCGCGGCATCATCGAGCAAGAAATCAAAATGTATTCCGACAGCCCCGAATGGCAGGTTAATCTGAACCTTTTAAGGGCGATTTACAAAAATCATCCTGTTCGCGAGGATATCGCCGGCTCGGTTGAGTCGATATCTCATATTACGCCGGATTTGTTAAATAAATGTTACGAAGCTTTTTACGATTTTTCCAACATGACTTTTTGTTTGGTCGGGAATTTTGAACCTGATGATATTATTGAATTTATTGACAAAAATATAACAAAAAAGGCTGCTAAAACTAATGTTGAGCCAATTTTTCCAAACGAGCCTGATGAAATTTGTGAGCCATCAATTTCTCAAAAAATGGAAGTTGCAACACCTCTTTTTGCTATTGGATTTAAACATAAAATGCCAAATATAAGAATGAGCTGCCAGGAATTTGTTGCTACCGAACTTATTTTGCAAACTTTAATGTTAAAATCAGGGAGTTTATACAATAAATTGTTAAACAAAAATCTTATTACTACCAACAGTTTTGAGCACGAACTTTTAGAAGGTCCGTTTTATGCGTCGTCAACTTTTTCAGGTGAATCGAAAAATCCGGATGAAGTTGCTAAGGTTATATTTGACGAAATTAACAGTATTTGTCAAAAAGGCATCGATGAAAAGCAATTTGAACGGGCAAAAAAGTGCTATTATGCCGAGGTGGTTTCGGTTTTCAACAGAGTGTCATCCATCGGCAACAACTTGCTGGACCTCGATTTTGCAGGATATAATATTTTTGATCTCATCAAAAGCATACAAAACATGAGTTTTGAAACTTGCAGCTCAAAACTCAATGGTCAATTTGATAGCAGTAAAAAAGCATTTTCAAAAATTATTATACTTTAATTCCAAGCTGATCTACTCCTTGGTCATAAAATGAAAAGAAATCACCAGGTTCTACAATGTTAAGGCTAATTCCAATCCAAGCAGTGTCTTTTATACATAAAATATCAAAATCGCTAATCTTCTTTCCACTCGAAGTAATAGATGTCTTCGTAACTTTTTTTAGTCTATTCTCCGTATCACTGCTATTCTTAATACAAACTGCATACATGTTCTCTGCAATATTGTAAATTTTAACTGGATCACTATTTGTAATTCCAGCACGTTGTAATACTGACCATACTCCTTTATTACCATTGTTAGCAACTTTACCATTTACTTGTAAATTGTCAAAATGAAACTTAAAATTATCTTTTGGTTGTTGTTGTTGTGGTTGTGGTTGTGGTTGGTTTTCTTCTTTGTTTTCTTCTTTGTTTTCTTGGGCTTGGTTATCTTTGTTTTCTTGGTTTTCTTTGTTTTCTTTGTTTTCTTTGTTTTCTTTGTTTTCTTTGTTTTCTTGGTTTTCTTTGTTTTCTTGGTTTTCTGTTACATTTTTCTGACTATCAAGCTTACCGCCTTTATCACCAGGCTTACCGTTAGGTTTTCCATCGCTGGACTTGCCAAGCTTTGTTGCAATTACAGGCACACCAACCAAAAAACCAAGAGCAGTAACCAACCCAAAACCCGATTTAATCGGATTCGCTTTTACTAAATCAAATGCCTTTGTAAAAAAACCTTTATTTTCAGTTCTGTTCAAGCTCAAAGACTTTGAAGAAGCTTTTGCTTTAACTCCTGTTGTAACCAGCGATTTACTTTTTTTATTCTTTAAGGCTGCCGAAGCACCATCACCGCCAAAAGCTCCCGAAAATGCACAAATTGCTGCTAAAATCTTTTTAAAATTACGTTTATTCTTGTTCATAAACACCATCTCCTTAAACATTTATCAAGTATTATTATTAGCATAACAGCACCTACAAAATCCTATCATCAACGCCATGCACTAATTATGGCTACGTTATATCAAACAAAAAATAATTTGTCAAGATAATTTTTTGCAATTTTTCAATAATTTTTTCTTTGCTGAAATTCATTATACTTAATTTTCTGTAACTTCACTTTCTTATTCTTAGATGACAACGTTCCTAATTTCTTCAACTTTAAATTCAACGGGCTCATTAATATTTTCTTTTTTAAATTTAAATCCAGGTCCTTTGGTCTCTTGCATAGCATAGGATTGTTTCTTAAAATTATAATTAATTTGAACAATAGCATACTTTTCATATTCTTTAATAAAATTACAGCTTTGTTTTATGTTGTCTTTTAAAGTAATAACAGCATACAGTTCCGAATTTGGATTTTTAAATATTTTAATATTTTCATCATCAAAATTTTTCACATATTTTTTAATTGTTTTTAACTTTTTATTAATTTTTTCAACTTCATTATCACTTAATTTTAAAGTTCTAAATAATTTACCATCAAATTCGAAGTTAATATTATCTAATGGACCTTTAGATTTTAGACCTTTTTTTAGTTTTTCCATTTCACGTTGTTCTTCTTCTTTTCCCCCTTGGTTTTGGCCTACTGATTCTTCTTCTCCCTCTTGGTTTTGGCCTACTGATTCTTCTTCTTCTCCCTCTTGGTTTTGGCCTACTGATTCTTCTTCTTCTCCCTCTTGGTTTTGTCCTTTGTCTTCGTTTTCTTCGTTTTTCTTTTTACTTTTTATATCAGATTTTCCACCAGGTTTACTCGGTCCTTTATCATCTTTCTTACCCTTAACCAACTTCGTTATAATTAAAGGCATACCGACAGCAACCGCAAGGCTACCGGCTGTTATCAAAATAGATTTTATCGGATTTGCTTTTATTAAATCCCAAGTTTTTCCAAAGAAATTTTTATTTTCACATTTTCGGTTTAAACCAAACGATTTCTCAGAACTTTTTTTGTTAACAACAGTCTCGACCATCGGTTTAATTCGATTCTTTAAAGCCGCTGAAGCACCGCTGTTGTCACCGCCAAAAGTTCCCGAAAATGCACAAATTGCTGCTAAAACTTTTTTAAAACTACGTTTATTCTTGTTCATAAACACCATCTCCTTAAATATTTATCAAGTATTATTATTAGCGCAACGGTACCTACAAAATCCTATCATCAACGCCATGCACTAATTATGATTACATTATATCAAACAAAAAACAATTTGTCAAGATAATTTTCTATAATTTTTCACGTATTTTCATCGTTGGAAAAATTATCACATCACGAATCGAAGCTGAATTTGTAAGAAGCATCACTAGCCTGTCGATGCCGATTCCAAGCCCGCCGGTAGGCGGCATACCATACTCGAGTGCTGTTACAAAATCTTTATCCGGCAAATTTGCTTCTTCATCGCCATTTTCGCGCGCCTTTAATTGCTCTGCGAAACGCTGCTTTTGATCCAGCGGGTCATTGAGCTCGGAATATGCATTAGCAATTTCGCGCCCGGTGATATAAAGCTCGAAACGTTCGGTTAAATCCGGATTCTTCGCTTTTCGTTTTGCAAGAGGCGAACTGCTGGCAGGAAAATCGTAGATAAAAGTTGGCTGAATCAGATGTTCTTCGACTTTTTCATCAAAAACTAACATTAAAATATCGCCCCAGGTGTTTTTATCTTTAACATCAACACCGAGCTTTTCGGCAATCTTTAACGCTTGTTTGTCGTCGTTTTCAAACATCGAAAAATTTTCTCCGGTAAACTTTTCAACCGCTTCAATCATGCTCAGGCGCTCGAATAAAGATAAATTTATTTTTTCGCCTTGATATTCTATTTCCTCTCCGTTTCCAACTGCTTTATTGCATTCCAAAATGATTTTTTCGGTCAAATCCATCATTTTTTCGTAATCAACATACGCCTGATAGAGCTCCATAGTTGTGAATTCAGGATTATGTTTAATCGAAATCCCTTCATTCCTAAATTGCCGCCCGAGCTCGTAAACTTTATCCATCCCACCGGTTATTAATCTTTTTAAATAAAGTTCAGGTGCAATTCTTAAAAAAAGATCCATATTCAAAGCGTTATGATGCGTTACAAACGGTCTTGCAATAGCGCCACCTGCAATTAGGTTAAGCATCGGAGTTTCAACTTCTGTAAACCCTAAATTATCAAGAAAATTTCTGATAGTTTTTATTATAATTGAGCGTTTAATAAAAGTATTCTTAACATTAGGATTAACAATTAAATCTAAATATCTTTGGCGATATCTGAGTTCTATATCCTGGAGTCCGTGAAATTTTTCGGGCATCGGATGCAAAGACTTAGCCAAAAGCATAATGCTATGCACTTTAACCGAAATTTCTTCTTTTTTAGTTTTAAAAACTGTGCCTTCGATACCAATAATGTCGCCTATATCAAAATCTAAAAATTTTTTATAAGCTTCGTCCCCCACCGCATCCATTCTTATATAAAATTGAATATTTCCCTCTGAATCTTGCACGTTTGCAAACGCCGCCTTTCCCATAGTACGACGCTGAATCAGCCTTCCGGCGATTTTTACCTCTTTTCCTTCAAATTTTTCAAAATTATTTTTTATATCTAAAGAAAAAGCATCAACCGGAAATTTAGTAATAGAAAACGGATCATTCCCCTCTTTCTGCAAATTTTTAAGCTTTAAAAGTCGTGCTTTATACTGTTCTGAATTTTCGCTACTCATTTTTTACCTACTTATTTCTAATATTTTAAAATTTCTAATTCCACTTGGAACATGAACCTTAACATTATCTCCGACTTTATTGCCCAAAAGTGACATTCCTATTGGGGAATCTGACGAAATTTTATTGTTTATTGGGTCTGCTTCGCTTGAACCCACAATTTTGTATTCATATTTTTCACTTTTATCTAAATCTTGAATACTCACTTTGCAGCCGACGAAGACCGAATTTGTGTCAATATCCTTTTCATCCAAAACTTTTGAAGTTTTTATAATTTTTTCAATCTCTAAAATTCTCATCTCAACCAGAGATTGTTCGTTTTTCGCTTCGTCATACTCGCTGTTTTCTGAAAGGTCACCAAAGGCCAATGCCTTTTTAATTCTGTCAGAAACTTCCTTACGCTTTGTGGCCTTTAAATATTCAAGTTCTTTTTCTAAATTCCGCAAACCTTCTTGCGTTATTATATTTTGCTGTTTATCTTTATTATCCATAACAAACCTCTAAAAATTAATTATTAATTACATACCAAACAATTATAAACAGGAAAGTCGGAAGCTAATTTTATTGCTTCACCTTTAACATATTCTTTATTTTCTTCAAAATTACTTACTAAAAGCTCTATTAAATCGACTACTTTATTGAACTCATGTATACCAAACCCCCTCGTAGTCATCGCCGCAGTGCCTATTCTTATACCACTTGTTTGTTTCCAACCTAATTCATCGTTTGGTATGCTCTGCTTATTGACTATTATGTTAACTTGTTCAAGCATGTCAGTAAATTGACTGCCATTGAATTCGAATTTCGATAAATCCAAAACCAAAAGATGGTTATCTGTACCACCTGTAACCACATCAAAATCTAATGAAAGAAAACTTTCGGACATAGCTTTTGCATTTTCCAAAACTTTAGAAATATAACTCTTGAACTCAGGCGTCATAGCTTCGGCAAAACAAACCGCCTTAGCAGCAACAACATTCATTAAAGGACCACCTTGAACACCAGGAAAGACTGCTCTATTTACAGCATTCGCGTATTTTTGCTTACACAAAATAAAACCGCCTCTCGGACCGCGCAACGTTTTTTGAGTAGTTCCAGTTATAAAATCGGCATAAGGCACCGGACTTGGATGCAATCCTGCCGCCACAATACCAGCAATATGAGCCATATCCACCATTAAAAGAGCATCTACATCATCGGCAATTTTTCTAAATCTTTCGAAATCGATTATTCTTGAATAGGCACTAGCACCACAAACAATCAATTTAGGTCTATATTTTTTCGCTAAATATTCAACATTCTCATAATCTATAGTTCCTTCGTCATTAATCGAATAATGGATAAATTTATAAAGTTCACCTGAAAAACTAACAAGAGAACCATGGCTTAAATGTCCACCGCTCATAGTTGGCAACGAAAGAACGCAATCCCCAGGGTTTAAAACCGCAAAATAAACCGCCATATTAGCTTGGGTTCCCGAATGTGGCTGAACATTTCCCGCTTCGGAATCAAAAAGCTCAAGTAACCTATTAAGCGCTAAGTTCTCTATTTTATCAATAACGTCACAACCTGCATAGTATCTGAATGACGGAATCCCCTCGGCGTACTTATTCGTCAAAACACTTCCAAGCGCACTCATTACATCGCTTGAGACATAATTTTCTGATGCAGTAAGATTTATTAATTCAGATTGTCGATGACGTTCCATTTCAATTAAACCAGCAACTTCTTTATCAATCAAAGACCACCAATTCCCTACTTATTTGATTATGCTGATTCATTTTATAATTAACAACAATGAATGTCAACAGTATTTTTTTGGGGATATATTGCAAAAATCAATAGAAATAATAGATTAATAGAACATTTTTATATGGTAGCATATAAAGAATTAAACAAATTTCTCCGGCAACACCAAATGGGTATTGTCAAAATATATAGGAATGCTAGTAAAAGAAAGCAAATAAAGAAACAGAAAAAGAAATCATGGAAAGAGAACGAAACCAGCAATAAGTTTTACGAGCAAGATAATTACGAAGAAGACGATTCATACGTTCAACGGTGAAAGTATGGAACTTTCAGATAAGATGTTTATCTGGTGGGATATATAATAGTAAAATTATACTTACATCTCTTGCACCGATATCTTTGTTTATTTTTTACTATTC
>CAMNDS010000020.1 GCA_946535695.1 uncultured Clostridia bacterium
CTGAAGTATAGCAGAGATTTTTTAAAATGAAAATGAACATTTTACATAACAATGACACTATTTTTAAGAAGAGCTGGGCAAAAATTCCATTCAAACCAAACGTCAAACCAAGTGGAGATTGTAGACCATGAATAACTAAACGGTGCAATTACTTTGTTTTCGTAAATTGCGGCGACAATATTTGTTCGTTTGATTTTTTTGCCCGGCCGAAAAATTTTAACTTTTTTATCGACTTTAGACCAGGTATATTCTCTATACGTATACTCTTCAACGCCTGGTTTCATCAAGGTATGTGTACAACTTTCGGAATTTTTTCTGAATCTTTTTGAAGTCGCACTCTTCTTTTTTCGTCACGTTCTTTATAACCAAGAATCCCTTTTAGGCGTATTTTCATAAGCTGCAAAGCTGCTTCTCCTGACACAGAACCACCAAATTTTTGGCAATGTCTTTCAATAAGACGTCGGATTATCTTTAATGTAAGTCTCTAATTTTTCCGGATTGTATATTCTGCACATTGGTTTCGGACTTATTTTTTGTAAACTTCCGGTTTCTTTCTTTCATCTTTTCCGCACCTGTATTCAAGACTTACTTTAAAATTTTCTCTTGCTTTTATTAAACTGTCACCTTAGTCTTTATACTTTAATACTATCTCTCTAAAATCTATACTACATGCCATATTTCTATTTTATCATATATCTTTTGAAATAGCCACATGTAATGAATAATAAAAACAAAAATTGTGTGTTCCCAAATATGGTAAATCACGCTATTTCGCTTTTTTATAACAACAAATATTCACTCATACGGACGATATTATAGGCGATCTTTACGCAAAAAAAGATTCTCCGAATGATATATATAATTATTACGCCGCTGGAAATACATCGAAAAAAGTTCATGAATATTTTTTGAATAATATTTCAAAATTTATAAATAATACAATGCCGGTAATAAATCTCAATAACCACAAGGAGTCTATATGTATGTTTGGCATATTGAAGAAAAATTATGATAAAATATTTAATCCAAATTTAAGAACTAAAATTATACAAAGATTCTAACGGTAAAGAATTCAAAACCACACCAGAAGAATTTGAAAATGAAGTTTGTATGTTTATAATTGCCAAGGGAACATGTTTTATCCAAGATTTGTTACAGTTCATTATCAATTTGGTCCTCAAATGAGGAACAGCCTTGATGAAAGCTTTTTAAGTAAATATAGAAAGCTGGCTAATAATATTAAATAATAATTTATAATTCGATTGTATTACAAATATAGTAAGATATTCTCTCCGGCGCCGCCGGAGAGAACTATAGATATATAATTTATAATATTATTTTAATTTATTATACTATTTTTCTATAACATTAAGCTAAAATAAATCGCCAAAGTTTATTTTTATATTCTTCGGTAGCATAATTTATTCCTATTCTGGTAGCATATTTAAATTTGCAAACAAAATTATCATCTTCCAACCAAATCCTATTCGAATTTATTAAATTTTCACCGTTTAATTGACCAGTGATATTTAAAAATTTAGTTAACTTTCCAGGTCCGCCATAACCTAAAATTCCTCTTATTAAAACTGCTTGAGGAATATCTCTACTTCCCGAAACAATATTTAACATCCAATGCATTCCATAACACAAATAAATGTAAGCAACTCCCCCTTCTTCATACATTATTTTTGTACGATTTGTCCTACCTTTATGCGCATGACAAGCTGTATCTTGCTCGCCATAATAAGCTTCGGTTTCGGTTATTCTATATTTTAAAATTTTGCCATTTATATTTCTGCATAAAATTTTGCCCAATAATTTTGGTGCCAGTTCAATTGAATTTAATTTATATATATTTTTATCTATTTTCATATTCTAATTTTTTGGTAAATATAAAAGCTAAAGTTAAATTCACTACTTGCTTGATTAAATTATAAGGTAATACAACTTTTAATATGATTGATTTGGCAGATTCTTCAGGCATAAAATAAATTTTTGTCAAAAAAAGAAAATTCATGATAAGCTTTATAAATACAGGAAAAATAGTTGCTAATACAAAACAAAATATTATTTTCTTATTATCTGATTTATATAATTTTAAGAAAAAAATTGCAACTATATTTACCATACGCATCGCAAAGCCACACCAACCAGTAGAACTAAAAAATATCGATTTTAACAATGCAACAATAAATAATATTAAATGCCCAAAAAAAGAATTAAATAATAATGTAGACATAAAAATTGGAAAATCCGATAAATCTATTTTTAATACCGGTAAAAATGGAATGGGTAAATAACTGCTGATGATGGATAAGCATAGCGATACAGAAGCAAGCAGCGCATTCATTGCCATAATTTTAAGTTTTTTACTATTATCCATAATACTTAAAATGATAAATTATTAATTAATTCTTTTGGCAATTCTTTATCAAATTTTGAATAAAATTCTTTTATGTTTTTAGTTTCATTTTCCCAAAGTTCAGGGCCAACTTCGAGTATTTTTTCCAAATTATCAATTGATATGTCAAGACCGCTAATGTCTATATCTTCAATCTTTGGAACTAATCCTATCGGCGAGTCAATAGCACCTATTTTATTATCTAGTCGCTTAACAATCCAATCAAGAACCCGAATATTTTCTTCAAACCCCGGCCAAATAAATTTGCCATCATCATCAGTCCTAAACCAGTTAACGCCAAAAATTTTTGGTGCATTTTCTCCGAGTTTTTCTCCAATATCGAGCCAGTGCTCGAAATAATCCGCCATATTATAACCGCAAAATGGTAGCATTCCAAACGGGTCATGCCTTAAAACTCCGGTTTTTCCGTCAGCTGCGACCGTAGTTTCAGAAGACATTATCGAACCTACAAAAACTCCGTGATTCCAATCTCGCGATTCAAAAACCAGTGGCGTTAATTTTGCTCTTTTTACTCCTAAAATTATCGCCGAAATCGGAACACCTTTGGGGTTATCAGCTTCTGCGCTCAGGCACGGGCAATTAATCAAAGGAGCCGCAAACCTGCTGTTCGGATGCGCACCGTTTGTCCCCATATCAGCATTCCAAGCATTTCCAAGCCAATCAGTAGCATTTTCAGGAGGATTATTGTCCATACCCTCCCACCAAACCGTTTTATTATCCTCGTTTAAAACAACATTTGTAAAAATAGTATTTTTCATTCCTGTTTGCAAGGCATTCGGATTAGTTTTTTTACTTATTCCGGAACATGCTCCAAAAACGCCGTTTTCGGGGTTAATCGCCCAAAGTCTGCCGTCTTCGCGGACTTTTAGCCACGCAATATCGTCGCCTACACAATAAATTTCGTAACCCTCTTTGATAAATTTTTCGCCAGGTTTTAGCATCGCCAAATCTGTTTTTCCGCAACCCGAAGGGAGCGCTGCACAAATGTATTTTATTTCATCATTATAAGGTGTTTTTATACCAAAAATTGCCATATGTTCTGCAAGCCAGCCTTCGTTTTTGCCCATGCAGGAGCCGAGCCTTAAAGCCAAACATTTTTTGCCCAAAAGAGCATTCCCACCATATACCGAATTCACTGAAATTACTGTATTTGATTCCGGAAAATGACATATATAGCGTTCCTCAGGATCGCATGAACATGAGCAGTGAATACATCTCGTCCAGTTATCTCCCGCTTTGTTAAAGGCAATCGAAACTTTTTTGCCAACACGCGTCATAGTCATCATGCTAAGTGCTACATATACCGAATCTGTAATTTCAACTCCCAATTTGTGAAAATCCGAATCGACATTCCCCATTGAAAAAGGAACAACATACATAACCCTGCCTTTGTAGCTCCCGGCGGCTATACTTTTAAGCTTTTCCATCGCTTCACTAGGTTCCCACCAGTTATTCGTAACCCCTGCATTAATTTTTTCCTTGCAGCATATAAAAGTCCTGTTTTCAACCCTTGCAACGTCGCTTTTATCAGACCTTCTCAAATAACATCCCGGCAGGAGTTCCTGATTTAATTTAATTAACTCGCCAATTCCGCAAGCAACGTTATGCAAAAGCTCAATTTGCGCCTTTGAACCATCAATCCAAACAACGTCTTCGGGTGTTAGCCATTCACTCATTTCTTTTACCCAAGCTCTAACATGTTCATTTCTTAACATAAAAAATACTCCTATTATTTTTTTAAATTTAAAACGCAATTTTTAAAATCTGTGCCGCGCTCTTCAAAATTGCTGTACATACCAAAACTGGCGCAAGCCGGTGAAAGCAAAATTACATCGTTGTTAAAAGCATTATGATACGCAAAATTTACGGCACTTTTCATCGAATCAGCTTTAAAAATTTTCGGTTTTTTAAAATTTTTGCAATTTTTAACGCAATTTTCAATTTTTTCGGCTGCCCGCCCGATAAGAATTAAAATTTTTACTTTATCACAAATTTTTTCGCCAAACTCTTTAAAATTTAGATTCTTGTCATAACCGCCTGCAATTAATATAATATTATTTTCAAAAATAGAAAATGCACCTTTTAAAACGCGATTTGGTGTTGATGCTATTGAATCATCATAATAACGAGCGCCACCAATTTCGGCCACAAATTCAATCCTGTGCGGTAGCCCCTTAAAATTATTTGCAACAAATTTTATGTTTTCTAAACTTACAAAATTATAGCAAGCCGAAATTGCAGCCATAAAATTTTCTATGTTATGGATGCCGGGGATTTTTATTTCATTTTTATGAATAATCTTAAAAACTTTGTCATTTTCACAAAAATTTATGTATCCATCTTTATCAAGGTAGCACCCATCACTAATTTTAGATTTTACGCTAAAAAATCTTTTTTTTCTAGTAGCTTTTTCAGAAATTTCATTCAAAATTTTGCAATCAAAATTGGAAACGAACAAATTATCATAGCTGCTTTTGAAATAATTCATTCTCTCCGGCCGGTGGCCGTAGGAAAGCATGGTTTTCAAAGGTAAAACGTTTTCATTTTGTGAAAGTGCTGGATTTTTTCCCTGGTCTTTAAAAATATTAATTTTCGAATCCACGTACTCGTCAAAATTTTTGTGCCAATCCAAGTGATTTTCCGAAATATTTGTAATAACTGCAACTTTTGGATTTATCTTGCAAGTCATCAACTGAAAGCTCGAAAGCTCCAAAACCACAAAATCTTTATCAGAAATTTTGCATATCTGCGGCAAAATAGGTTTGCCGATATTTCCACCCAAAAAAACTTTTTTGCCTGAACTTTTTAATAGTTCGTAAATTATCGAAGTAGTAGTAGATTTTCCATCGCTGCCGGTAATTGCAAATACATTTTCAGTGGGGCAAAATTTTAAAAAAAATTCAATTTCGGAAGATAAAATACAACTTTTATCTTCGATTAAATCCGATCGAATGCCCGGAGACCTAAAAATTAAATCGCAATTTAAATTTTTTAGATAATTTTCGCCAAAAATAAATTCTGGCTTTGAATTTTTAAATTTTATATTTAAATCACAATTTTTTTGGTCTCGAACCTGAAAATTTATCGCGAGTTCATCCAAAAATTTTGCAACTGCTTGATTGCTTACTCCAAAACCCAAAAGCACGATTTTTTTGTCTTTTAAATATCCAAAAATTTTTTCTTTTAAAATCAAATTAAAACCTCTAACTAAAAATAAATCTCAGTCTTTTAACGCCCAAAGCTTTTCCGGTCACTTCATCTATATCAAAATAAGCACATTCTATTTTGCTCGGACCACAACTATCATGTTCAAACTTAAGGGGAATCTTATTTTTCATGCGCCTTATCGAAATTTCAGGTTTTACTCCCAAAACAGAATAAACCGCTCCACACATGCCGATATCGGTTATGTAAGCAGTACCTTTTGGCAAAATTTCTTCATCAGAAGTCTGAACATGAGTATGCGTCCCGAACATTGCCGAAATCCTGCCGTCGGCATAAAAACCAATAGCTCTTTTTTCGGCGGTAGCTTCGGCATGAAAATCAAGAATTTTTATTTTGATATTTTTAGTTTTCTCTAAAATTTTATCTAAACAAACAAGAGGGCACGAAAGAGCTTCTAAATACACCAAGCCTGATATATTTATTATACAAATTTTAGAATTTTTTACATTAAATTCTAAAAATCCTCTGCCGGGCGTACCTTCCGGATAATTCGCCGGGCGAATAATTTTTTGAGATTTATCAATATAATCTATAAATTGATGCCATTTGAACGAATGATTACCACCGGTCAGAACATCTACTCCTGCGCTGAATAAATATTCCGCCGATTTTTTCGTTATTCCGTTCCCAACTGCCGAGTTCTCTCCGTTTGCAATTACAAAATCAATTTTATATTTTTTTTTAATATCATTAAGATTTTCGTAAATTGTTTTGCAACCAAGAAGCCCAACAACATCACCGATTGCTAAAATTCTTATCAAAAAAACCGCCTCACTTTGCGTATTCTATAATTCTGTTTTCCCTCAACATGCTTACTCTTATTTGACCGGGATAATTTAAATTTTCCTCTATTTTTTTGCAAATATTTCTGGCAAGCACAATCATACCATCGTCCGTAACCTTATCGGGCGAAACCACCACTCTAACCTCACGGCCTGCCTGAATAACATAACACCTCTCTACCTCTTCAAAGTTATTTACTATATTTTCAAGTTTTTCTATTCTTTTTGTATAACTTTCTAAGTTTTCTCTTCTAGCTCCCGGTCTAGAAGCCGAAATTGTATCAGCAGCTTTGACTATAATAGCTATTATAGACTCAGGTTTGCAATCATCGTGATGCGATGCAATTGTATTTAATACTTCTTTGGGTTCTGAATATTTACTTAAAAATTTAGTACCCAGCTCAACATGGGAACCTTCCATAGTATAAGTCAAGGCTTTCCCGATATCATGAAAAAGCCCACATCTTTTGGCAAGTTTAGAATCAATACCCATTTCAGAAGCCAAAAGCCCAGAAATATAGGCAACTTCTACGGAATGTTGAAGAGCATTTTGACCGTAACTTGTTCGATATTTTAGCCTGCCCAATGTTTCCATAATTTCGTCATTAACTTCACCGATTTGTAAATCAAAAATTATTTTTTGCGCTTCATTTTTAATATCTTTTTCCATTTGCTCTTTTGCTTTTTCAATCATTTCTTCTATTTTAGTCGGCTGGATTCTGCCATCGGATATCAAAAGATCAATTGCAGTTTTGGCAATTTCACGTTTGTATGGGTCAAACGACGAAAGTGTTATAGTCTCGGGAGTATCATCAATAATAAAGTCCACGCCCGTAAGAAGCTCAAGCGCCCTAATATTTCTACCTTCACGACCTATAATGCAACCTTTTATCTCGTCACTTGGTAATCTGACAACACTAACGGAAGTTTCATAAACATAATCACTTGAGTATCTTAAAACAGCATTTGCAAGAATTTCACGCGCTAATTTTTCTTTTTCTGATTTTAATTTTTCCTGAAAATTAGTTATTGAAGTAGCCTTTTCGCGTGTTAAATCACTTTCAAGTAATTCCAGCATTTTTTTTTCTGCCTCTTTAGAAGTCATACGTGACACCTTTTCAAGTTCCGTAAGCTCTTGATTTTTTATACTTTTTATTTTTAATAACTTATTATCATATTCTTGGATTTTATTTTTTACTGTTTGTTCCAATTTTTCTGTAGATTTTATTTTTTCATCCAAAACATTTTTTTCATTTTTAAGTTTTTCTTCCAAAAGCTGAATATCTCTACAACGCTTATAATAGTCCTGCATGTATTCAGCTTCTTTTTTTGTGTCTTTTAAAATTTTTTCAAAATTTATTTGCTCATTTCGTATTTTATGTTTTATATAATAAATTAAATCAAAAAATAATAAAATAAACAATAAAATAAAAATTAATAATTCTGATAATAACATAATCATAACACTATACATCCAATAAAATATTCTTTTATAGATAAATTCTTCAAAATTTCGGTGGTGCATTAAAGTAGTTTCAAAACACAAAAAACAAATTGATGCGCTAAAAACTACGATACCGATCGTTCGATTTTTTTGATTTTCGCCATAGCCCACTCTATGTCATATCAAAAATCTCGGTCAAATCAGATGAAATAAATTGCTTTAAATTGCTACTTTGTTCAAGTTCCTAGGTCCATTATACAAACATACTCGATTTACGTCAATAATAAAAAATGTCATTGCTAAATAAAGGTAGACATTTTCTACAGTACCGTCGAAGAAAGGCTAGGACCCGTACTCACAAAAATAGTTTTCATGGTGTATAATATTTTTCGATAATATCATTTCGCGAATATACAATTTCAACTTCTTTGAAGATTTTTAATTCTTCTAAAATTTGTTCTTTTGGCAAAATTTGCATATTTTCTTTTAATCCATCTGCCCCTAAAAAATATTTTACTTCTTTATTTTTATCATAAATGACATAATATGCATGAAAGTGCGGTCTCGCATAATGAACATCATAATGAACAACGATAAACGTCGGATAATAACCACCAGATACCGTGGAAAAAATTTTATTTGTATCCCTCTTTCATTTGGTAATTCTGCTTTCGATATCACCGCAATATATCTTTGCTCGTCACCCTTAAAAGGTAGAAAACTATCTGGTTGGTTGTTTAATTTCACCAAAGTGGTGCATTCAAGAATTTTCATTCTATTGATACCTAAACCATCGTATTTTCCTTTTGTTAATATTAAGCTATGTTGCTCCCCATCAGTTAACCAACTTTCAAGACCATCAGGTATCGGTTTGATTTTATACTCATCTTTAACTATTCTACCAAGAGGTTTGCCGTTATACTTTGTATTTAAAGTTTTATTAATCCAGTTTATTGTTTTCATTATTTTCCCGGAATCGTATTTCCTGATTCTGACATCTGGTAACATCAAAAATTGAATAAACGTATCATTCCAACATGAATTATTTTTCCATTTGCACAAGAAAAAATTTTTTGAGATAAAAACTTGACCGGTTATGCAAAACTATACCATTAATCATCGTTTGTTTATAATTATATTTATGAGTTTTATCATAAATTAATTTTGCGATACAAACGAGTGATCCGATTCCTATAAAACCGATAGTATTACTTAACAAAAATTTAGTAATCGGATTATTAAAAAATTGCTTGAACTTCCCGTTTTTAGGCTCCAATCTTGGGATTTTTATTTTTTCATCACATCTCTGAATATTTAAATCCATAACCGGCACCTCCTTTTGAAGTTTATCAAATATTTTTTATTTATTCAAATTAATATTTTCAAGTCGTTGCCAAATATAGACGTATCCTTCTCTAGCACTGTTGAAGAGAGAATCAGATTTTTTTACTTTCACTATATTTTTTTGTAATAACAAATGAAAAAGTATTGATTTTTTTAGATTAATAAATCATAATGAAAGCTGGTGATCACCTTATTTTAATTTACAAGGGAGTACATATGAATCTTATTAAATTTTTTAGTGTGATTTTCGGTTGTGCATGTTTGTTACCCACAAGTCAAACTCACGCCGCGAGGGTTGAAAATGCTACAGAACTCAAAAGTGGTAAATACCGTATAACGAGTTCTATAGACGGTATTAGCCGTTTGAATGTTGATAATCCGGAGAAAAATGGCGGAAATCTTTGTATAAGAAAGCCCGCTGATCGTTTAAATCAACTCTTTTATGTTGAAAAAAAAGAAAGATTTTATAATATTAAATGTGAAGCTTCTAACAAAATGCTCGATGTTAAAGGGGCTTCAAAGAAAAGTGGAGCAAATATACAACAGTACAATCCAAACGAAACGGATGCTCAAAATTGGTTTATTATAAAATGGGAAGATGGATCATACAGTTTAATTTCGGTTTGTAATAATTTGGTCATGGACGTTGATTCCGGAAAAAACGAAGATGGAACGAACATAAGATGTTGGGAACTTAATGGAACAAACTCGCAAAAATTTTATTTTGAAAAAGTTGAGTAATAAATTTTTCAAAAGTGTATAAATGGCGCAATTATTTGTTTTCTCCGATTTTATCGGAGAAGTTTTTTTGTTTTATTACTTTACTTGAAGAAAAAACGATAAGTGCGAAAAAAGTGTGCTAAATAAAAGTAGTTAGAAAAGAATGATATTTAGAATTAGAGTAATTAAATTTAGCCGAAGCGAAATTTTCGCAAAAGCAAAAATTATAAATACATTTCTAAAAAAGATAGATA
>CAMNDS010000021.1 GCA_946535695.1 uncultured Clostridia bacterium
CCCTACTGCCCCAATGGATTGCGGGATTTGGGTTTTGTTTTTATCCATAGCATGAGCTTTAACACCTAAAGCCGAAGTACAAGCAAGAAATAATGCGATTTTGTTCCTATCAAACTTTTTCATAAAAAACCACCTCGATTAAAATTTTGAACGTTGCTAAAAAAAATAAATATTTTCTCCGTCGCAACCGAAAGAAATGACTAAAACCTTTTATGTTACTATATCCATACATGAAGATCGCCTTCTACGAATATATTATTTCATATCATTTCTATTCACTCTTAGCAATATCATTTTGAGTATATAACAATGAGAAAAAAATGTCAAGCATAAAAACATAAATTCGATTTCTTTTTATTTGATTATTCTCCCCGGCGACGCCGGAGAAGTTATGATTTTTTTCTTACTACTTCAATATTATTATAACACGGAAGTCCAGTCCCTGCCGGGAGCAAGTTGGCAATTATTACATTTTCTTTAAGCCCGGATAATTCATCAACCTTACCTTTTATTGCAGATTCAGTTAAAACTTTCGTAGTTTCTTGGAATGATGCTGCCGACAGGAAAGAATCGGTTGCCAAAGATGCTTTGGTTATACCTAAAACGATCGGGGTATAAGAAGCCTCTCTTAAATTTTCCCCTTTTGATTCATTTAATTCTTGAATTTTTTTGTTTTGCCTTAAAACTTCGTAGATACTTTCTGAAGAACCAGAAATAAGCGGAGTATCACCGGAATCTGAAATAATAACTTTTCTAAGCATTTGTTTAACTATAATTTCTATGTGCTTATCGTTAATATCAACACCTTGCATTCTGTAAACGCGCTGCACTTCTTGAATAAGATAAGCTTCTAAAGCTGCAACACCTTTAATTTCTAAAAGCTCACGCGGATCAACCGATCCTTCGGTTATTAAAGTCCCACTATCAATCTTTTCGCCATCATTTACTAAAATCCTAAAACCATATGGAACTGGATATTCTTTGGAATTTCCGGTGAGTTCATTTTTGACAAAAACATGTTTTAAATCTTTAATTTCTTCAATAGAAACAGTTCCGGCAATTTCGCTGATGGTCGCCAAACGTTTGGGTTTTCTGGCTTCAAAAAGTTCTTCAACACGCGGCAGACCTTGGGTAATATCTTCGACACCTACGATACCACCTGTGTGGAAGTTTTTCATAGTAAGCTGCGTTCCGGGTTCACCGATAGATTGCGCTGCCATAATTCCAACGGCGTCGCCGATATCAACCGGCTGCCCTGTTGCCAGGTTCGCGCCATAACACTTTTTACACACGCCATTTCGGCACTGGCACCTCAAAACCGAGCGTATATTAATCTTTTCAACCCCCGAAAGCACAATTTTTTCAGCGTCTTTATCATCCATCATCTTGTCTTTAGAAACTATAACTTTACCATTTTTATCTTTAAAATCATCAACAAGATACCTTGAAACCAGCCTTTCGCTGAGCGATTCAATAACCTCTTTACCATCTTTAATTTCGAAAACCTCAATCCCCTCATTAATTCCGCAATCTTCTTCTTTAACTATCAAATTTTGTGCAACATCAACCAAACGTCTAGTTAAATACCCTGAGTCAGAAGTCCTAAGCGAAGTATCCGATGAACCTTTTCTGGCACCCCTTGATGCAATAAAATACTCAAGAACATTAAGACCTTCACGGTAATTAGACCTGATAGGCACTTCGATTGTGGCTCCCGAGTTATTTGCGATAAGGCCACGCATGCCCGAAATTTGCTTTATCTGGCTCATAGAACCACGAGCTCCGGAATCGACCATCATAAAAACAGGATTTGTCTTGCTCATAACTCCGCCAAGCTCTGAAGTAACTTTATCAGTAGCTTCAGTCCAAATTTTTATTACTTGAGTTTTTCTTTCGTTATCCGAGATCAAACCGTCATTATAATAATTGGTCACAACGTCGACTTTAGAATCGGAATCTTTTAAAATTTCTTTTTTAGATTCTGGAATACAAACGTCTTTTACCGAAACCGTGATTGCACCGGAAGTTGCATATTTAAAACCTATTGCCTTAACGTCGTCAAGAACCTTAAAAGTTTTTTCAAACCCATGAACCTTTATACATTTGTCAAAAATCAAGTCAAGCTGGCTTTTACCGACTAAAAAGTCTACTTCATAATTAAGTGCTGATTCGATCTTGCGCCTGTTGACAAATCCCAAATCCTGAGGGATTATCTGGTTAAAAATTATTCTTCCCGGAGTAGTTTCGATAAGTTTTACAACATTACGATTTCTCATATTAATTTTTCTTCTTATTCTTATCGGAGAATGCAGTGAAATAATTTTGTGCTCTAAAGCAAGCATAACTTCATCTTCGCTTGCAAAAACTTTCTTACATTCTTCTTCTTTTTTAAAAGTTAAATAATAAACACCCAAAACCATATCTTTTGTAGGAACCGTAACCGGTTTACCGTCGGAAGGCTTTAATAAATTTCCAACCGACATCATAAGGTGCCTGGCCTCTGCCTGAGCTTCGGCTGAAAGCGGTAAATGAACCGCCATTTGGTCACCGTCAAAGTCTGCATTATATGCATAACAAACCAAAGGATGCAGTTTTATGGCGCGTCCTTCGACCAAAACAGGTTCAAAAGCTTGAATTCCAAGTCTGTGAAGCGTCGGCGCTCTGTTTAGGAGCACTAAATGCCCTTTGATTACAACATCCAAAGCGTCCCAAACTTCGGGCTTTACGCGTTCGATTGCTTTTCTTGCAGCTCTTATGTTTATAAAAGCTCCAGTTTCGACCAGCCTGTGCATGACAAAAGGCTTGAAAAGTTCAAGCGCCATTTCTTTTGGCAAACCGCACTGGTACATTTTAAGTTCCGGTCCGACAACAATAACCGACCTGCCTGAATAGTCAACTCTTTTCCCGAGCAAATTCTGTCTGAATCTTCCTTGTTTACCCTTGAGCATATCCGAAAGTGATTTTAGTGGCCTGTTGTTTGCTCCAACAACGGGTCTGCCGCGTCTGCCGTTATCGATTAAAGCATCAACAGCTTCTTGTAGCATTCGTTTTTCGTTTTTAACAATAATATCCGGCGCTCCAAGCGCAAGCAGCCTCTTAAGGCGATTATTTCTATTTATAACCCTTCTATACAAATCATTTAAATCCGAAGTTGCAAATCTGCCGCCGTCGAGCTGCACCATGGGCCTTAAATCTGGGGGAATAACCGGCAGAACATCAAGTATCATCCACTCGGGGCGGTTGCCCGATAATCTAAAAGATTCAACTACTTCGAGCCTTTTTAAAATTTTTATCTTTTTTTGGCCGGAAGACGAAAAAAAATCATGTTTTAAGTCGTTAGATAAAATATCCAAATCCATCTGCTCAAGAATTTTTTTAACAGATTCCGCCCCCATTCCTGCCTGAAAATCATCCTCATATTTTTCTTTTAAATCTCGGTATTCTTTTTCAGAAATTATCTGCCCTTGTTCAAGTTCACGTATATCACCCGGGTCAGTTATTATATACATTCCAAAATAAAGAACTTTTTCAAGCATTCTCGGCGAAATATCCAAAATTATAGAAAGCTTAGAAGGTATCCCCTTGAAATACCAAACATGTGAAACTGGAGCTGCAAGCTCAATATGCCCCATACGTTCGCGCCTGACCTTTGCACGCGTTATCTCAACACCGCATCTGTCACAAATTTTACCTTTATATTTAATTTTTTTATATTTTCCGCAGTGACATTCCCAATCTTTTGTAGGACCAAAAATTCGTTCACAAAACAATCCGTCAACTTCAGGCTTCAAACTGCGATAATTAATAGTTTCGGGCTTTTTTACCTCCCCGCTTGACCACTTTCTTATTGTATCAGGTGACGCCAAATTTATACTTATCGATTTTAAATCTTCAAGTGCCATTAAATACTCCCTTTTTATCAATAAAAATCAGAATCATCAAAATCTTTGTCATAAAAACTTCAATTAAATTTTTTTATTTATAAAATTTCATTCATCAAAATCAGAATCATCAAAGTCTTCATCACCAAAGTCATCAAAATCTTCGATAAAATCATTTTCATCAATATCGCAATTTTCCTGCGTTGCATCTTCATCTTCATCTTCATCTTCATCTTCGACGGCATTATCACTTTCGTTGACATCGTCATAAGAATCATCATCCACACCCGATTCATCATCTAAGTCATAATTTATTTCGTTGTCCGCTGCCGATAAATCTTCACCGTCATCACTTTCGTCATCTTCATAATCAAAATCATCTGATAAATTCAATTCTTCAATTTTATTTTTAGTATTCTTACCAGAAGGTGCGAATTCATCAATTATCGGCTCATTTTCTTTATCAAAATTACGTCTCAGGTCAATTTCTTTGCCGTTTTTATCCAAAATAGACAAATCAAGTCCGATGGACTGCAACTCTTTTACCAAAACTTTGAAGGATTCAGGAATTCCTGGAGTCATAATATTTTGACCTTTGACTATGGCTTCGTACGCTTTAACTCTTCCTACAACGTCGTCGGATTTTATAGTTAAAATTTCCTGCAGAGTATAAGCGGCACCATAAGCTTCGAGAGCCCAGACTTCCATTTCTCCAAATCTTTGACCGCCAAACTGTGCCTTGCCTCCGAGCGGCTGCTGAGTAACCAGTGAATACGGTCCTGTTGACCTTGCATGAATCTTATCATCAACCAGATGATGCAGTTTTAAATAATACATATATCCGACAACCACAGGGTTATCAAAATAATCGCCGGTTCTGCCGTCGCGAAGCCATACTTTTCCGTCTTCGCCAAGACCCGATTTTTTTAAACATTCAAAAATATCAGATTCTTTAGTGCTGTTAAATACAGGTGTTACAACTTTTATTCCCAAAGCTTTTGCGGCGTAGCCGAGATGCGTTTCCAAAACCTGCCCCATATTCATTCTCGCAGGAACTCCCAAAGGATTCAAAACAACATCCAAAGGTCTGCCGTCGGGTAAAAATGGCATATCTTCAACAGGTAAAATTCTCGAAACAACACCTTTGTTTCCATGCCGTCCGGCCATCTTATCACCGACCGAAATCTTACGCTTTTGAGCAATATAACACCTTACAACCTTATTAACACCGGTTTCAAGCTCATTTTTGCAATTGTTTTTATCAAAAACTTTTACGTCAACTACAATTCCGCCCTCGCCATGCGGGACCCTGAGTGAAGTATCGCGAACTTCACGCGCTTTTTCGCCAAAAATTGCGCGGAGCAAGCGCTCTTCGGCAGTAAGTTTTGTTTCTCCTTTAGGCGAAACCTTGCCGACTAATATATCGCCTGAACTTACTTTGGCACCGATTCTTACAATTCCGTTTTCATCCAAATTTTTTAAAAGTTCCTCGCTGACGTTTGGAATATCTCTTGTCATCTCTTCCGGGCCAAGCTTGGTATCGCGAGCTTTGGCGATATATTCCTCGATATGAATTGAGGTATAGACATCTTCTTTTGTAAGTCTCTCGCTCAAAAGCACTGCGTCTTCGTAGTTATAACCCTCCCACGGCATAAAACCTACTAAAATATTTTTGCCGACACTTATTTCGCCGTTATCGGTGGAGGGGCCATCTGCTAAAATATCGCCTATTTTAAATTTTTGTCCTTTTCGGACGTTTACACGCTGATTAATACATGTGCTTTGATTGGAACGCTCAAATTTTTTAAGCTTAAAAAGCTCCGTCTTCCCGGAATCATATTTAACATTTATCGATGACGCATCGACTCTTATTACCTCTCCCGGCTCTTTTGCAATAATGCAAACCCTCGAATCTTTGCCGGCGCTGTATTCCATACCTGTTCCTACAAGTGGAGCTTCGGGTTTTAACAAAGGCACTGCCTGTTTTTGCATATTAGCGCCCATTAAAGCTCTAATCGCATCGTCGTGCTCCAAAAACGGAATCATTGCAGTTGATACCGAAACCACCATTTTTGGAGAAACATCCATAAAATCGGCTTTATTTTTTTCTACTTCTAAAAAATCATCTTTAAATCTACATTTTACTTTTGCATTTACAAATCTTCCTTCGGAATCCAAAGGTTCGTTTGCCTGAGCAACTATAAATTCATCTTCTTCGTCAGCAGTCATATAAACAATCTCATCAGTGACTTTTCCTGTTTTTTTATCGATCTTCCTAAATGGCGCTTCAATGAAACCATATTCGTTAACTTTTGCAAAAATCGAAAGGTAAGAAATAAGACCAATGTTAGCTCCTTCGGGGGTTTCAATCGGGCACATGCGGCCATATTGAGTGTAGTGAACATCTCGAACTTCGAAACTTGCGCGGTCTCTTGTGAGCCCTCCGGGGCCCAGTGCCGATAAACGCCGCCTGTGAGTAAGCCCTGACAGAGGATTAATTTGATCCATAAACTGCGAAAGCGGAGATGAATTAAAAAACTCTTTTATAGCCGCTACCACAGGTCTGATATTTATCAAGGCATGCGGAGTAATAACCTCTAAATCCTGAGATTGCAGCGTCATGCGCTCGCGAACAACCCTTTCAAGCCTTGAAAAACCAATCCTGAATTGATTTTGAAGAAGCTCCCCAACAGAACGCACTCTGCGGTTACCTAAATGGTCAATGTCATCGATTTCGCCAACTCCGCTCGAAAGCCCCAAAAGATAATTTATACTCGCAAAAATATCGTCTACCGTTAAATATCTGGGAACTAAGTCGAATTTTCTATCGATTATTGCTTCTTTTAATTTTTCACCTTTATTCTGCTGTAAAATTTCGTAAAGTATGTTGAATTTTACTCTTTCTTTTATTCCGCATTCTTTTAAAGCATCAAAATCAACAAAATTATTTATGTCTACCATTCCGTTGGAAATTATCTTTACTTCTTGCGCTTCGACTTTAACATAAACTTCTGAAACACCTTGGTTTTCAATTTCTATTGCCCTTTCGGTGCTTATTAACTCGCCCGGCATCGCCAAAACTTCGCCGGTTATGGGCGATACTATCATTTGGCTTACTTCTTGACCCTTTAATCTGCGCCATAAACATAATTTTTTGTTTACTTTATATCTTCCAACATTTGAAAAATCGTATCTGCGCGGATCAAAAAACAAAGAATTTACGTACCCTTGCGCGCCATCTATCGTAAGGGGCTCACCCGGCTTCATTTTTCTGTAGATATCCAAAAGCGCTTCTTCTGAATTCTTAGAGATATCTTTGGCGACAGTTGCCTTTAAATTTTTATTTTCTCCAAAATATCTCACAATATCTTCATCTGCGCCAAGACCGAGCGCACGAATCAAAGCTGTAATCGGGATTTTTCTGTTTTTATCAATTCTTACATAAATTACATCATTTGAATCCGTTTCAAATTCAATCCAAGCACCTTTATTAGGAATTATTTTGGAGCTGAAAAGTTTTTTCCCTGTTTTATCAAACTGCGCTTTAAAATATGAACCCGGCGAACGCGAAAGCTGAGATATTACTACTCTTTCGACACCATTTATTATAAAAGTACCACTCTCGGTCATAATCGGGAAATCCCCCATGAATACTTCGGATTCTTTTACTTCACCTGTTTCGGTATTAACAAGTCTGACATTTATCTTCAAAGGTGACGCATATGTAACGTCCTTTTCACGGCATTCATCTATGGGATAATTTGGATACTCAGTATTCAAAGTGTATCCGTTAAAATCTAGAACCAATTTGTTGTTATAGTCGCTTATACCCGAACTGTCCCTTAAAACATCGTTCAGACCTTCCTTTAAAAACCAATCATACGATTTTTTCTGGACTTCCAGCAAATCAGGAATTCTCAAAAAATCATTTTCCTGACTAAAATTCACACGAACAGTATTTCCAAATTTAATTTCCTTCATATTCATTTGCATACCTCGTACTAAAAATAGAACTAAAATATATCAGATTTTTAAAAATGTAAAAGCACTCAAATACAAAAAATCCGGTCATCCAAAACTTTTGGATAACTTGACACTTAAACGTCTAAAGTTAAAATATACTCAAGATGCCTTATTTTATATCACCATCTAAACTTTATAAAAATCGATACAAACAATATCTTGGCATTTTATCAAACACATTTTTAAATGTCAACACTTTAGTGGAGGAATTTTATGAAAATTTATGAAGAATTAAAATTTAGGGGCATAATTGCTCAAGCAACTAACGAAGAAAAAATAGAAAATCTTATGAATAACAAAAAAATAACATTTTATGTGGGATGCGACCCAACAGCTGACAGTCTTCATGTTGGGCACCTTGTTCAGCTGTTTTTAGTTTCAAGACTTCAAAAAAACGGGCACATTCCAATTTGTTTGTTCGGTGGCGGAACAGGATTTATCGGTGACCCTTCGGGCAAAAACAGTATGCGAAAACTTATGCCAAAAGAACAGATAGAACATAATGTTGAGTGCTTTAAAAAACAAATGTCAAAATTTTTGGATGTTTCAAATATAATTTTTGTAAATAACGTCGATTGGCTTTGTGATTTAAATTATATAAATTTTTTAAGAGATATCGGCACTTGTTTCAGCGTTAATAAAATGCTTGCAGCTGAATGTTATAAACAGCGATTGCAGGAAGGCTTAACTTTTTTTGAGCTCAATTATATGATAATGCAGGCTTATGATTTTATGCATCTGAATAAAAAATACAACTGCGTGTTCCAAATTGGAGGAAACGACCAATGGAGCAATATGATTGCAGGAGTCGAGCTTGTTAGGAAAAAAAGTAACACCGAAGTTTTTGCATTAACTACAAATTTACTCACAAAATCTGATGGGAAAAAAATGGGGAAGACCGAAAACGGTGCCATTTGGCTCGACCCTGAAAAAACTTCTCCTTATGATTTTTATCAATACTGGCGCAATATTCAAGACACTGATGTTATAAAATGCGTGAAAATGCTCACGGATATTGGTATAGATGAAATAAAACAATTTGAGAATTTAAAAGGTCAGGAACTTAACGAAGTTAAAAAAATTTTAGCCTATAATTTGACAAAAAAAATTCATGGCGAATCAGAAGCTGATAAGTGTAAAAATTCAGCTGAAAAAATTTTTACTTCCGGCGATTTTTCATCGGATATTCCTACTAAATATATAAATTTGGAAAAATTTAAAGAAGAAAAGATAAAAATAATTGATTTGATTTTTGAAGCTAAAATTACTCAATCAAAAAGTGAAGCGCGTAGACTCGTCGAACAAGGTGGCATAAGTATTAATAATAAAACAGTCGATTTAAATTTTTGCGTAAATAAAAACAATTTAGAAAACGGTGTAATTTTAAAAAAAGGCAAGAAAAATTATTTTAAAATTATAAAATTATAAGTTTTTAATTCAAAAACAAACAACTACACAGATAATTAAATCCGTGTAGTTGAAGTTTTATTTAAACAGCTAAGCAGTGCTATTTTTCAATTGCTTTACTACCAGTTATGTTAGCATTTTTCTCCAAAGCTTCCGTTCTCTTGGTAAGTTCTTTCAAACCTTTTTTACTTTTAACGGCTCTTCCGGCAGTTATTCCGTTACCAATTTCTCCTATATCCGAAAGTAAGCTAACTAAACCATCCAGCGCAGTAACTAATCCAAGGCTACCTGGCAATATAAGAATATTTTTAACGTCTTCATTTGTTACTCGAGGCAATGCGCCAGCACAAATAGCAGTTATACCAATACCTGCAGTAATTTTAGTAACATCCTTTACCATCTGGAAAATACCACTTGTAATATTATAAGCCTTCCAACTTGCCTCGGCGGAAACCGCACTAAAAGCGATTGAAGAAGCACAAAACGCTGCACAAAACTTTTTACCAACCATTAGGTAAAACCTCCAACAAATATTTTTAGAAACCCGATACTGAGTTAAAACTCAGTATCAGCTCCAGTATATCATAAATAAAAAAATTTGTCAACATTTTTTTACGAAAAAAATAAAAATTAATCGTTTCAGGTATATTTTTACCCGTTATGACAGACTAGATTCTGTAATTTCTTTTCTTTTCTTTATTTACTTCGCTTTTATTTTTGATTATTTATTTCATATTAACAAAATCTAAAAAAATATATTTTTTATTTCTATACAATTT
>CAMNDS010000022.1 GCA_946535695.1 uncultured Clostridia bacterium
TACTCATAAAGATCTCCTCCTTAAAATTTGAATTTTGCGAAGCTATTTAAAAATTCAAAACTTCTATTTTAAATCATATCATATATTTTCTTTTTGTCAAGAGTTTTTTGCAGATTATTGCAAAAAAATAAAAATATTTTTCTTTCGAAACTGAAAAATTAAATCGGAAGTACTCTACGGTGCCGCCGGAGAAAATGATGTAAGCACTTTGTGTTATTATATTTGTACACGGGGATATGGTCTTGTGTGAATTATTATATTGTCCACTTTTGGCAATCCCCATTTGAATTCTCCCAAAACATTGTTGAAAAAAATTTTTGAGTTTTTTACAAAAACGACCAAAGTTGTGATATAATAAAAATTCGGACTTAAACCTTTGGAGAGGTGTTTAAAAATAGAAATAAGCTATAAAACTCTTAAAAAGTGCGATAAATTTCTTTGGCTTTTGATAGCTATGATATCTGCATACGGGTTTCTGCTCGTTAGTAGTGCAACTAGAACAGGTAGCCGTTTTTTTGAGTCACAAATAATATCAGTTTTTGTGGGAATTATTATTGCATTTATTACTCAATTTATTAATCCCAGAAATTTGTCAAGATATTGGGTTTTTATCTCTATTTTTTGTGCAGGGCTTATGATTTATACCTTAATTTTTGGATCAAGAGTTAAGGGGCTTGCCGGAGTCGATGCGAAGGCTTGGATTGTGTTGCCTGGTGGGTTTAATTTTCAATCTTCTGAGCTTGCAAAGATAGGATTTTTATTTTCTTTTGCTAAGCATCTTGAAAGTTTAAAAAAAAAAGGTAAAATTAATAATATAAAATCATTGGTTTATTTTGGTATGCATGCACTAATTCCGGTGATTTTAACTCATTTACAAGGCGATGACGGCGCTGCGATAATATTTATTTGTATAATTTTATTTGAGCTTTTTATTGCAGGACTCGATGCAAAATTTTTTTTAATCGGATTGGCTTTATTTGCGATTTTAATACCAATAATTTGGAATTTTGGTCTGGCGCCGTATCAAAAAAACAGAATACTTAATATGATGAATCCTGAAGCTGATCCTTATGGGATGGGCTTCCAGCAATTACAGGGCAAAATTTCAATAGGTTCCGGTGGATTTTTAGGCAGCGGCTTATTCAAAGGCACTCGTGTTGAACGTGGTAATGTTCCGGTTCAGGCAAGTGATTTTATTTTTTCGGTGGCCGGCGAGGAACTCGGATTTGTGGGCTGTTTTTTAGTTATAATATTACTTTTGGCTCTTATATTCAGGATTTTTTTTATTGCGAAATCATCAAAAGATTATTTGGGAGTCTTTACTTGTTTTGGCTTTATAGGTTTGATTGCTTCGCAGTGCATTTTTAATCTTGGTATGTGCCTAAGTTTTTTGCCTGTTATTGGTGTTATTTTGCCGTTTTTTAGCGCTGGAGGTTCTTCGGTTATTTGTTATTATTTAGGTATTGGCCTTATACAAAGTATATACATTTCTCGAAATAAAAATTAAAAAATTAAAAGAAGGTGTGGCTTATTGCATACCGGACATAGAGAAAGATTAAAAAAAAAATTCTTAAAATATGGACTTGATGGTTTTGAGCCTCACGAAGCTCTAGAATTATTACTTTTTTGGGCAATCCCCAGAAAAGATACGAACGAGCTTGCGCATAAATTAATAAATAAATTCGGTTCTATTACAGCGGTTTTTGATGCTCCAATTAAAATTTTGAAAGAAATCGAAGGTATAGGTGAAAATTCTGCTATTTTTTTAAAGCTTATGCCTGAGATTGCCAGAATTTATCAAGAAGATAAACACATGATAAACAAAAAAGTGCCAAGTCTGGAAGATTGCTATAATAAGCTTGTTTCAGAATTTACCGGCAGAACCGAAGAAACAGTTGCAATTATGCTTTTCGATTCCAAAGGTAAAATAGTTTATGACGGGATAATTAATAAAGGAAGTGTAAATGCTGTTGAAATTTACTCAAGAAAAATAATTGAACTGCTCAGTGCATATTCGGCAACTTCAATAATTATCGCCCACAATCATCCGAGTGGAATAGCTCTTCCATCTCGTGAAGATATTAAGTCGACGGATAAATTAAAAATTATTTTTGATAATATGAATGTTTCGTTTATTGATCATATAATCGTCGCAGACGGCGACTTTGTTTCGATGCGGCAAGATAAGATGAGCAAGGCATTTCGGGAATAAAAAATAAAAAATAAAACTTGGAGAAAAAAATTGGAAATAATTTTATCTAAATATTATGGCCCATGTTTCGGAGTTTCCAGCGCATTTGAAGAAGCTATAAATACAAAATCAAATATTAAAATTTTTGGCGAAATTGCACACAATAAAATTTTAATTAATAAACTTAAAAGTAAAAAAAATATAAAAATAATAAATAATATCTCAGAAGTAAATAAAAACGAAAAAATTATTATTAGAACTCACGGAATAAAACTTCAAGATTTTAATAATTTATTATTAAAAAACGCAAGTATTATTGATAAAACTTGCCCTAAAGTAAAGCTCGTACAAAAAATTGCCGAAAATGCCGAAAAAGAAAATAAATTTTTTGTACTTATTGGTAACGCAAATCATCCGGAAGTTATTGGTGTGGCTTCCAGATGCAAGAATACTTTTATTATCAATAACGAAATAAGTGCTAAAAATTTGTTTTCTAACATAAAACTTGAATGCAATAATTTTATTGTCGCTGTGCAGACTACGTTTGATTCTCAGGAATTTGAAAAAATTTGCCAAATTATTAAAAAATTTAATTTTAACGCAAAAATTTATAATACTATTTGTAATGTTTCGTTAAACCGTAGGCAAGAATTAAAATTAATTTCAAATTTTGTTGATTTATTAATAATTTTAGGCAGTAAAACAAGTTCTAATTCGAAAAATTTATTTAAAACAGCTCAGAATTTTTCAAAATATTCTGTATTTGTAGAAAATCCCGAAGATTTTAATCTTAATATTTTAGAAAATAAAAAAAGAATTTTTATTACAAGTGCGGCTTCGGTTCTAAAAGAAACAGTCTTAGAATTTTTAAATAAAATAAATATTTATTTTCATAATTTAAATAAAAAAATAAAATTAAAACAAATTATTTAATTTATATTATATAATTTAATTACTTAACGGTGGATTTTGAAAATATCTAAATTTAATTTTAAAATATTTTCTCTCTGGCGGCGCCGGATAAAAACTTGGTATTTATTTAGTTTTAGAATATTTATTATAATATTTTTTTTGGATTTTTTTTCGATAAAATCAAGTGCAATAGACGTTTCGGCACGTTCGGCAGTAATAATATGCGCAGATTCCGGTGATATAATTTGGGGAAAAAATTACGAAGAGCCCTTGGCGATGGCAAGTACGACTAAAATTATGACGAGTCTTTTGGCGCTCGAAGAAGCTAATGCATCCGGCAACCGAAGTTTAGAAATAACAGAAGAAATAATAAGCGTAGAAGGCTCTTCGATGGGCCTAAAAGTCGGCGATAAAGTCGATTTTGAAACGCTCGCCAAAGGAATGCTTCTGCCGTCCGGAAACGATGCCGCCAATGCTACTGCGATTCTTGTTTGTGGAAGCACAGAAAAATTTTTGGCTCGAATGAACCAAAGAGCCAAAGAAATTGGCATGAAAAATACTTTGTTTTGCACGCCTTCTGGGCTTGATAAAGATAATCATCATTCGACTGCAATAGATATGGCACTTTTGGGAGCTTATGCCATGCAAAACGAAGAATTTGCAAAAATAGTCTCCTCAAAAAAATCTCTGGCAGATTTTGAAGATTCTGACAAAAAAATTTGGCTAAAAAATCATAATAAATTACTAGATTTATATCCGTTTTGCGTTGGAATTAAAACAGGTTTTACAGAAAAAGCCGGCAGATGCCTTGTTTCTTGCGCCGAAAAAGACGGCATAAGATTAATTTGCGTTACTTTAAATGCTCCCGATGACTGGAATGATCATATTGCCATGTATAATTTTGGATTTTCACAAACGAAAAATATAGATTTTGACGACACTAACGAAAAATTAGAAATAAAAATCAAAAACGGCGAGCCTAATATTCTAAAAATAATAGGTGCTACCAAATTTTCTAGGACTTTTAAAAATAATTCTGATACTCAGGTTAAAAGAAACATAAAATTATTTGAAAATTTAAAAGCACCTATAATAAAAGGCCAATGCGTCGGTCAAATTACTTATGAATTTAACAACAAAATTATAGGTGAAAATTTACTTTTGGCATCACATGACATAAAAGCGGTCAAAATTAGTTTTTTAAAAAAAATTTGGAATTCTATTACTTTATTTTTTAGTAATATACTAAAATTTCTATTAAAAATTTTTAATTATTTGTAATTTTATTTTCTAAAATTTAATTTATATCGTAATATATAAAGTAAATTTTATCCTGTACTGTCAGATGGAATAGACTTTTTTCAAAACCAACAATGTTTTCTTCGGTGACGCCGGAGGAAATGATATAAATCCTTTGTTTTGATATTCGTACACGGATATAACCTTCTATAAAATATTATTATCTATCCGCTTTTAGAAATACCATTAATTTTGAAAAAATTTTATAGCCAAGAATGATTTATTTTTAAATAAATATTTTTTATTACTGTAGCTGAAAATATATATAAGATTAAAATTAAAATTAGATACATAAAATAATTAATTGGCATTATAACAAATCCAAAAAATTTTCCCCATGGAATTAAAGTTAAAGTATTTAAAAAAATACAACACAAAAGTGATACAAAAACAACTAATTTTGAAGGTCTGCTCTGAATTATAGGAATTTTTGGAGTTCTTAATATATAAGTTACTAAAACCTGCGACCAAATGCATTCTATGAGCCAACCTGTTTGGAACATTGCCATATAAATCATTCTCATGTTCATTCCTGAAAATATTCCGGAAGAAATTACAGCGTCTTTTGCAATTTCGCTATATAATAAGCCGTTTGAAACAAATTTAGGGCAAATTATAAAATATAAAATAGCATAAGTTAACCAGTCAAAAATCGAACTTATAGGACCATTCCAGACCATAAATTTGCTTACAGACTTCGCCTCCCATTTTCTGGGAGTTCTTAAAAATTCTTTATCAACATTATCCCAAGGAATTACCATTGAAGAAATATCGCTTATTAAATTTAAAAGTATTAGGTGTAAACTTGCCATAGGCATAAACGGCAATAATGCGCTTGCAGCCAAAACTGAAAACATATTGCCAAAATTAGAGCTCGAGGTAATTTTTATATATTTTATCATATTAGCGTAAGTCTTTCTGCCTTCGATTATGCCGTTTTCGAGCACTAATAAATCTTTTTCCATTAATATTACATCAGCCGATTCTTTTGCAATGTCAACGGCGTTTTCAACTGAGATGCCTATATCGGATTTTTTCATCGCAGCAGCATCATTGATTCCATCGCCCATAAAGCCCACTACATGACCATTTTCCCTTAAAATCGAAACGATTTTTGCTTTTTGATTCGGCGTGAGTTTTGCAAATACTGTCGTTTTTTCTGCTGCGATTTTGAGTTCATCATCGCTCATTTTTTCTATTTGAGAACCTAAAAGTAAATTTTCGACTGGCAGGCCTACTTTCGAGCAAACACTTTTTGTAACTTTATCATTATCTCCGGTTAAAATTTTAGTAATAACTCCGTGTTCTTTTAAGACTTTTATGGCTTTTTTTGAAGAATCTCTTGGAGGGTCTAAAAATGCCAAAAAGCCAATAAGGGTCATATTATTTTCGTCGCTAACTTCAAATTTTTTATCTTCAAGAACATCTTTTTTGGCAAGAGCAATAACACGCATGCCTTTGGCATTTAAATCATCAGAAATTTTTATAACTTTATTTTTAATTTTATCAGTAATTTTTTCTGATTTATTATTTAAAAATGCACTTGAGCAAATACTTAGCATTTCTTCTATGGCGCCTTTTGTTACTATGTATTTTTTATTATTGTCCGAGACAACGACAGAAAGCCTACGGCGCTTAAAATCAAACGGAATTTCATCAATCAGCTTAAAATTATTTTCGGAAAATTTTTTATTTTCATTTACAAAACTGATTATCGCTTTATCTATCGGATTTTTAAGTCCTGTTTGAAAAAAACTGTTAAGATAAGCGTATTTGCAGACTTTATCGTCGTTTTCGCCATTTGGATTTATATAAAGCTCTAGTACTATTCTATCTTCAGTTAAAGTCCCTGTTTTATCAGTACATAAAATATTCATAGCGCCAAAATTTTGAATCGAACTTAAATTTTTAATTATCGTCTTTTTTTTAGACATCGAAACTGCTCCTTGCGATAAACAAGTTGTAACAATCATAGGGAGCATCTCAGGAGTAAGTCCTATTGCGACTGATAAAGCAAAGATAAATGCGTTTAGCCAATCACCTTTTGTTATACCACTGACAATAAAAACAAGTGGTACCATAATTAGCATAAATTTTATAAGAACCCAAGAAACATCGCCTATGCCTTTATCGAAACTTGTTTGTTCTTCTTTTTTGCTGACCTGCTTAGCAATCGAGCCTATCATAGTATCATCGCCTGTAGATAAAACTACGGCTTTTGCTGAGCCACTAATAACGTTGCTGCCGGCAAAAACCAAATTTGGGATATCCGTAACAGAATCGTAATCTTTTTTAACTTTTTGACCCGAACGTTCAAGTTGGTCGCTTTCGCCGGTTAAAGAAGCTTGACTTATAACAAGACTATTTGATTCTAATATTCTTGCATCTGCCGGAATGATACTCCCGGACGAAATATAAAATATATCGCCTACGACGAGCTTATCGGTTGGAATATCAATTTTGCCATTTTCGCTGCGACTGACGGTTATTGTGCTTTTGATCATCGCAAGAAGAGCCTCGGCAGCTTCGCCGGATTTTGCTTCTTGAAAAAAATTCATAAAGCCCGAAACTAAAACAAGAGTTAAAATAATTATAACAGTTGCAGGATTTATTTCATCTTTATTATCGCTTAAAATAGGCGAAATAATATCTGTAAAAGCTGAAACTCCGGCGATAAAAACAAGTATGGCAATAAATGGATTTGCAAAAGATTCAATTAAAATGTCCATTTTAGATTTTTTATCAGCTCTTGTTATAACATTCGCGCCATATTGCGCCGTGTTTGCACTTATACTTTTTGAATCCAATCCTGATTCTGTAGTATTAAGCTCCCAATAAACCGAATTTGCATTCATTTTGGAAATATTTTTTAAAAACTTGGTACCTCTATCCAATTTTTGCATGTTTCACCTCTTTGGTTTTATCTAAAAAGTATAAAATATTCTAATTTTAAAATCTTTTTTTGTACCATATATATAATATCACGAAATACAAAAAAATCAATGGAAAAATCATCATCTATTCTTTCGGGTGTTGCAGTAAAAGTTTTTATTAAACTTCTTTCGAAACCAGTAGTATATATTCTCTCCGGCGGCACCGTAGAGTACTTCCGATTTAATTTTTCAGTTTCGAAAGAAAAATATTTTTATTTTTTTGCAATAATTTGCAAAAAACTCTTGACAAAAAGAAAATGTATGATGTGATTTAAAATAAAAGCTTTAAATTTTTAAGACTTTAAATAGCTTTGCAAAATTCAAATTTTAAGGAGGAGATCTTTATGAGTAGATCCAAAAGCAGCAAAATTGCGGTTACATTATTGGGTGCATTGGCTTTTGGCGCGAGTGCTCAGGCTATTAGACTTCTTTCGAAACTGATGGTATAATATTATTATTATGAAATATGAAAGAATAAAAGGAATAAAAGAAAAGGAATTCAGAAGATTAACAGGAATAAAAAGGAAAACATTTGAAAAAATATTAGAAATATTGAAAAAGGCAGACAAAGCCAAAAGAGTAAAAGGTGGAAAGAAAAGTAAGCTTTCGATGGAAGATATGACGCTAATGACGTTAGAGTATTGGAGGGAAAATCGGACGTATTTTCACACAGGTCAAAGCTATGGAATATCAGAATCAAGTGCGTATAAGAATATCAGATGGATATAAGATACTCTGATAAAGAGCGGAGAATTCTCATTACCAGGGAAAAAAGCATTAAAACAAGATAATACAAATTATGAGTTAATTTTAATTGATGCAACAGAAACACCAATAGAACGTCCAAAAAAAACAGAATCAAAAATTGTAAAAAAATAAAAAATCGAAAAAATAAACAAAAAAAATATTATTCAGGAAAGAAAAAAAGACATACGATAAAAACACAAGTGGTTGCAGATAAAAAATCAGGAACTGTAATTTGTACGAGTTTTACCTGTAGAAAACGTCATGATTTTAGACTTTTCAAAGTTTCCAATCTGCAAATTAATCAAAAAATTAAGATCCTTGCTGACACTGGTTTTCAAGGAATTAAAAAGTTTCATGAAAATTCTGAAATCCCAAAAAAGAGATTTAAAAAACAAAAATTAACTCCTTCGGATAAACTCGAAAATCGTCGTATTTCCAGTCAAAGAGTTAAAATCGAAAATATCATAGGCTTTATTAAACGCTTTAAAATTATTTCCGAGAGATATCGAAGTCGTAGAAAACGTTTTTCTCTTAGATTTAATCTTATCTCTTCCATTTGTAATTTTGATCTTATGTTCTAGTTTCGAAAGAAGTCTAATGTAAAAGAATCTGAAGGATGTGGATTTTGGTTAGGTTCTGATGGTCAGGGTTCTGCTCAAATTAACTCTCTAAGTAGTAATATTGAACAAATCATTAAGTTTAATATAGTATAATTTGTTATTGTATACTTGCTTTTGTATTTAAAATCTCCGACATTAGCTGGAGAAATTTGTTTAGATTTTTTATATTATTTATACATATAGATAATGATATTTTTTAAATTAAAACTTATAAAATAAAAAACACTGGAAAAAATATCTATCTTTTTTAGCGATGCCATGATGAGACAAAACTATTTTTCTTCCAAATTTTCTCTAGCAGTAAATCTTGTATATTCGGGCTGCCAATGCAAGCTTATCGTTCGAGTTTCACCATATCTATTTTTTGCAACTATACATTCACATTCATTACGATCAACTTTCTCATCTGTAGGATCAGCATAATATCCCGCACGATACAGCATGATCACTATGTCAGCATCCTGCTCGATTGACCCCGAATCTCTTAAATCCGAGAGAAGTGGCCGATGGTTTGTTCGCTGCTCACTAGCACGCGATAACTGCGATAAACATATTACTGGGATGCTCAACTCTTTTGCCATTATTTTCAGCTGGCGTGTAATATCCGAAATTTCCTGCACGCGATTACTACTTTTCCGGCTGGCAGATATCAGCTGCAAGTAGTCGATGACAACTAAAGACACTCCTCCAAGGCGCCTAACTTTTGCTTTCATTTCGTTTACAGTTATCCCAGCCGTATCATCTATGTATAATTTGGAATTAGTAAAGGATTCCGAAGCTTCTGTAAGTCTTCCCCATTCTTCGGGTTCCAAATGTCCACTCCGGAGTTTATTGCCAGCTATTTTGCCCTCCATGCTTAAAAGTCTTGATGCTAATTGTTCTTTGCTCATTTCCAAACTAAAAACTGCCGTTTTTAAATTTTCAGAAACATGCTTAGCAATATTCAGTGCAAAACTTGTTTTCCCCATGCCCGGTCTCGCAGCCAGTAAAATTAAATCGCTCTTATTAAGTCCCATTATTAAAAAATCCAAGTCACCAAAACCTGTCGGAATTCCCAATATTTCTGTTTGACTTTTGGAATTTAATTTATCCAGTCTGTCAAAAGTTTCCATTAACACTTCTTTTATACTAACAAGCGACTGATTAGATTTGCCGGAACGAATATCAATTAACTTTTGTTCAGCAAAATCAATCAATTTACTGGATTCTTCGTTCGACGTGGATTCTTGCAAAATTTCGCGAGCTAACGAAATTAAATTTCTAAGCTCATATTTACCCAAAATTATCTTCGCATAACTCTCGACATTCGATATCGATGGTACTATTTGGACAATATCCAGCATATAATTTTTTATTTCATTTTTCTCAACACTATCAAC
>CAMNDS010000023.1 GCA_946535695.1 uncultured Clostridia bacterium
TTTTGGGAGTGCTGTTCTTATTTTATGTTGTGTAATATTTTTATTGGATTTGAATTTTAAAAGTAAAACCATTAACTAATTTTGATTTTTAAACAAAATTTATTTTAATATAAGAGGTGGTGCATTTGAAATTTTTTGATAATAATTTTTTGCTTTATGATAATTCTAGTAAAATTTTTAATGAAAAAGTTAAATATCAGCAATGTTCTGTAACTCAAAAGTGTCCGATAGGTGCTTTTGTTCCAAAATCAACGCAGTATTTGGATATATGTGATAATTGTATTTGGGGTAGAGAAACTTATTGTGGCTCTCGGATTGTAAATTGTACAAAACAGAAAATATCTAGATAATTATTTATATTATTATGCAGTTAAATTATTAGGAGAGTAAATGTCGCTTTACGCAATATCGGATTTGCATCTTTCGCTTAGCACGGAAAAATCAATGGAAATTTTCCCCGGTTGGGAAAATTATATTTATTTGTTAGAAAAAAACTGGAAAGCAACTGTCAAAGAAGAAGACACAGTTGTTATATGTGGCGATATTTCTTGGTCTATGAGGATAGAAGAAGCTTTTAAAGATTTTGAATTTTTAAATTCTTTGCCTGGTGAAAAAATTTTACTAAAAGGCAATCATGATTATTGGTGGAGCACAAATAAAAAAATCGAAGAATTTTTTAAAAAACATGAATTTAAAAATTTCAAAATTTTACATAATAATTGTATTGAAGTTAATGATTTTGCAATTTGTGGTACTCGAGGATGGACTACCAGGTTAAAAGATGAACATGATATTAAAATGCTCGATAGAGAAATAATACGTCTTGGGCTGTCTATTAAATCTTGCAAAAATAATAAGCTCACAAAGATTGTATTTTTGCATTATCCTCCAGTTTATTTTAAAGAAACAACAAAAATAATTGACTTTTTATGCGATAATAAGATAAAATACTGCTACTATGGTCATATTCACTCTAAAGATTCGTCTAAATATATTTCTTCGCAGGTTGTAAAGGGAATAAAATGTGAGCTTGTTTCTTGCGATTATCTTAGGTTCACACCAAAATTTGTGGATATTTGACTTTAGTAATTTATTTTGTTATTATAAATATAGACCGGATACCAGAGGAAAGAAGGAAGTATTATGAGATTAATTTCGTTCAAAAAAGATGGTAATAAAGCTAAAGCTGTTTTTTCTATTGACAATTCGGAATTCGAAAATAAAATAAATACCGTTTGGGATCGTCAGAAAAAATGGTTTAAAGTTCCGGGGTTCAGGAAAGGCAAGGTACCGCGTGGAATTATAGAAAACGAATATGGTAAAGATATTTTTTACGATGCGGCACTTAGCCTTTTGTATCCAAAAATGGTTGATCTTCTTATGGAAGAAACCAAGGAAAAAATAATTACTATAGAGGGGGAGTTATATATGTCTATATCATCAGAAGCAAAACCACAAATTGTAAATAAAGATGAAAATTCAATCGAAACTAAAATGGAGGTTAATATTTATCCTAAAATTGATATTGATTATAATAATATTCAAGTTGAAGTTGAGCCAAAAAAAGAAGTATCAGAAGAGGAAATTCAGGCACAGCTTAATGCGGCTAAAAAACGTATGGGCATCAAGCATATGGATGCTCAAACCAAAGTTCAGGACGGTGACTTTGTACGGCTTGATATCGACAAGTTAGATCCTATTGGGGATGATGGCAAGGTTAACGAAAATGATAATACATTTAAGAAATTTAGAAATTTGCGTAATTTTAAATTAAAAATCGGTTCAGGGCAAATGTTACCTGTTGAAAAAGCATTAATAGGTCACACAGCATCTGAAACGATGCGAGTTGTCGTGCCGGCGAGTGGGAATTTAAATGAGCCAGCTGCCTCGCCAGCAAGCGGGGTAGATATGGATATGCCAGCTCCTTTACCGGCAGGTGAAGTTAAGGTCGTGCCAGGTTTTGAGACAATTATTGAATTTCCAAAAGAACTTCCAAATAAAGACATAGCTGGCAAAAAAGTTAGGGCGAGATTAAAGATTCTTGCGGTAAAAAGAGCTTATGAAATGCAAGAAGTTGCCGAAAAAAATGGATTTGATAATTTGGATGCTTTTAAAAATTTTGTAAAAGAAAAGATTGATAAGCATTATCAAAGCGTTTATGAAAATGAGAAAAAAAATAAAATAGTTGAAAAAATCGTAAACATGGTCGGAGATGATTTAGTACCGAGCGATTTATTAGAAGGAAAGATAGCGTTTGTAAAAGAGCAATATAAAAAAATCGCTAAAAGTATGGGACAGAGCATGGAGTCACTTATTGAATCTTTTGGTGGCGAAAATGAATTTAACAACAACATTGCTAAAATAGTAAAGATGGATATTAAGGGCTTGATTGCGTTTCATAGCATTGCTGACAAAGAAGGCATGAGTTTTTCCGATGCAGAAATTGAGGAATATGCAAAAGAATTAAAAGCGCAGGGCATACCAACTGATGGAGTTTCAAAAGCAGAAATAGTTGACAGAATGGTTAGCGAGAAAATTGTTGAGCTTTTAATGTCTAAAGTAAAATTTGTTGATAAAGTTCAAGAAGAGTCGGAAATTCCTGAAGAGCCCGATGATTCTGACAGTGAAACTAATGATAAACAAAAAGATGAAGGAGATACATCTAATGAAGAAGTTAGCGAAAGCGACGAAAACGAAGATGAAGATATAAAGGAATCAAAAGGAAAAGTAATTGATGATGCATCTGATGCCGAGACTGATGTAGAAGTTGAGGAATGATAATTTTGTGTGAGTTTTGACTCACACGAATTTTATTAAAAATTATTTTGAGGTTTTTTATGGCTTTAATTCCTTATGTAATTGAAAATACAGGGCGCGGTGAGCGCTCGTATGATATTTTTTCACGTCTTTTAAACGATAGAATTGTTATGCTTTATGACGAAGTAAATTCTACAACCGCAAGTTTAATTGTTTCGCAATTTTTGTATCTCGAAGGTCAAGATTCTTCGAAAGAAATAAATTTTTATATAAACAGTCCTGGCGGATCTGTGACTGATGGATTTGCAATTTATGACACCATGAGGTATATAAAATGTGACGTGATAACTATTTCTATGGGGCTCAGCGCCAGTATGGGGGCTTTTTTGTTGGCGGCAGGAACAAAAGGCAAACGAATGGCGCTACCGAATAGCGAAATTTTAATTCATCAACCGTTGGGTGGAGTTAAAGGTCAGGCAACTGATATTCAAATTCACGCTGATTGGATTTTGAAAACAAAAGATAGACTTAATAAACTTCTTTCAGAGTTCACAGGGCAATCGGTTGAAAAAGTGGCAAAAGATACTGAGCGTGATAATATTATGAGTGCTCAAGAAGCTTTGGAATATGGTTTGGTTGATAAAATATTGGATGTTAGAAAATAATTTTGAAAGTCTGGTGTTGTTATGAGCAGGCATATTTGTTCTTTTTGCGGTAAGTCTGAAGATGAAGTCGACCGCATTATAGCTTCTCCCACGGGGAGCTGTATATGCAATTTTTGTGTCGATTTATGCGTTCAGGCTTTTGAAGATGAAAAAAAAAATTCGGACGTGAAAACTCCTATTTTGGATAAAAAAAACAATAAAGTGGAACCATTTCAAAGTGGCTCAAGTTTTGCAAAGCCTATGGAGATAAAAAAAAATCTTGATGATTATGTTATCGGGCAAGACGCAGCAAAAAAGGCTTTATCAGTTGCAGTTTATAATCATTATAAACGAATATATTTAGGTTCCGGTAGTAATAACGAAGTTGAATTAACAAAAAGTAATGTTCTGCTTTTGGGACCTACAGGAGTCGGGAAAACACTTTTAGCTCAAACTATTGCAAAATTTTTGAACGTTCCGTTTGCCATAGCAGATGCTACAACCTTAACTGAAGCTGGATATGTTGGCGACGATGTCGAAAATATTTTATTGCGTCTTTTACAGGCAGCTGATTTAGATATCGAGCGTGCCGAGCGTGGGATAATATACATTGACGAAATTGATAAAATTTCGAGAAAATCTGAAAATACGTCTATAACGCGGGATGTAAGTGGTGAGGGTGTGCAGCAAGCACTGTTGAAAATTGTCGAGGGTACCATTTCTAACATTCCATCAAAAGGTGGTAGGAAGCATCCACAAGGAGAATATGTTCAAATTAACACAAAAAATATTTTATTTATTTGCGGTGGTGCTTTTGATGGAATTGAAAAAATTGTTGAAAAAAGGGTCCATAGTAGTTCTATGGGGTTTGGTGCTGACGTTAAAAGTCGAAAAGAAATTGAAACTACCGATTGGATGTCACAAGTTATAGCTCAAGATTTAGTTAAATTTGGGCTTATTCCGGAGCTCGTTGGTCGTTTGCCTATTATAACTGCTCTTAATGGTCTTGATGAAGAAACACTTGTTAAAATTTTAAAAGAACCAAAAAATTCAATTTTGAAACAATATCAGCATTTATTTAAACTTGATAACATTGAATTAATTGTTGAAGATGATGCTTTGGCATCAATTGCTAAAAAAGCTATAGAAAGGCGTACTGGTGCTCGAGGTTTGCGCTCAATCATGGAAGATATTCTAATGGATTCTATGTTTACTTCGCCGTCTGATGATTCAATAAAAAAGATAACTATAACAAAAGATGTTGTTAATTCATCTAAATCTCCGGTTATCTTATAAATTATGATAATTCAAGTTTAAAAAATTAATAATCTCATCTAGAGGGTTGGAGTTTGTGTCGGTAATGAATTGAAGAAAATGTCTTTCTTAAGTAGTATTGCTAAAAAAGATAGACATTTTCTCTTGCAACTTCAGAAATGTCAAAAAAATATTGATATAAATAAGACATTGCTTAAGTCAGATAGATTTAATGAGATATGGTGGAACTTTAAGAAAAAAGTTTATTTAAAATTATGTAGTTGATGGTCTTAAAATTTTAGTTTTCGGATAATTAGTCAGCAGCTTCTATCCATTTTTAGCAATGCCGTCTTCGGAAAAATATTTAAACTTTTATTTTTTTACAAATAATTTCTATACATTTTTGGAAGTGCTTTTGTCGGCGTCTTCTTTACTCTTGTCCCAAGTGCCTTTTAAACTCCAAACACTATTATCAAAACTTTTAACGCAATGGTCGGCTTCGAGCAAAAAACTAACATCCAAACGATCACCAAGATTATTTTTTTTGCCTTCTTTGGATAATTTTCTATATACTTCTTTGGCAACAATTTCTTCTAATTTGTTAATGTCCTTATATTTCGCGTTTATAATTTTTTCTAAGTCTTCTTTTTCTTGTTTTTCTTGGTTTAAAATAAGCTCTGCTGTATTTTTATAATCTTGGTTTATTATAACGTCTTGGACTACTTTTTTAGAACTTTCATGTTCTAGTTCCCTAATATCTTGCAAATACTTTTGCAATTGTTTTTTATCAATTTGCTTATCGTACTTTTCATCATTCAAAACATTTATTTCTGACGAAAGAAAGTCTCCGGCTGCACAGGATCCTGAAAATAATTTTATTTTACAATTTTTATGCGAATTTTTTATGTTTTCTATCGAATCAAAATTTGCTCCACCAAGCATAAGATACCTTACAACAACTCCAAGCCATCTTGAACCAAAAAGGCCTTGAATAGCACTATCCCAATTAATTGGTGACCAAAGTCTTACTTCTTCAACAGATTCATCTTTGCTCAAATAAGAAGCTGAAAATCCTCCTAAACTAAAACCATAAGTAGCAATTCTTGCATTTTTATAACCATTTTTTTCTTTTAAATTTTTTGCATATTTCAAACATTCTTCGGCGTATTTTTTTAACACTTTCTGACTAAGTGTTGGACCTTCACTTTTACCATATGTAGGATAATCAAAACATACAAAAACTGTGCTTTTTTTATCGTCACCGCTATTTAGTGCTTCACTAACAGATTGACATGCTAATCCTGAATTTCCATTAAAAAATAAAACTATTTTATTTACCTCTGACGGATTTTCAGGGAAATGCGCAAAACCTCTTAACGTTCCAAAATTAGTATTTAATTCAACTTTCTTAAGCCCTTTGTCTAATGCTTTTTGTTCTTCACTATCAATATCAGCATCTGTATAATTTCTACAATATAAAGACTTATTAGAAGCTGGGAAAAGGCCATTGTAAATGCCTTCGCGTCCCAAGCCATAAATAGTACTCAACACGGCAGCAGTAGCTGTAATCCAAATAATTTTTCCCTTGTTATTTTTTAAAAAATTCAAAATTTTATTTTTTTTATTTGAATAACTTTGAGATTTCGTATCAACAACTTGTGTGTTTTGAATTTCATTTTTTCCACGTGCATTTACGTTGCCTGCAAAACTCAAAGCCGTTAAAGTTACTGCCAGAGCTTTTTTAATTTTTTTCATATACATCATCCCCCCTAAAACATTAATAATACAAACGACTTGCCCATACACATATAAAAGCAAACTTGAATTATTCTCATTTTATCAAAACAAGATAAGTTTATCAATCATATTTTTGAAGAAACATTAAAAAATGTGATAGAAATAATCTCCCTAGCGCCGCTTTTGTTTTGTATCAAAAAGTTGAGTTTTTATATGGCAGAGAGAGTGGGATTCGAACCCACGTGGGGTAAAATACCCCAAACTGATTTCGAGTCAGTCCCGTTACAACCACTTCGGTACCTCTCCATAAAAAAAGCCAATAAAACATATTGGCTTTTTTAACATTAACTATCTCTAACTGATAAATCACGAATTTTTTTGCAAATAAGTTCAGATTCAAGTAAAGCCTGCCAAGGCCAGTAGTATCCTCTATCCTCCGGTGTTTTACCTTTGTTCATTTTAGCACACCACTCAGCTTGCACAGCTTGAAAAGCTTTCTGAATATTTCTTGCATTAGGTGTATAACCAGAATTTTTCAAAGATTCACAAGTTCTTACAATATTATTAACAAAGTTTTCTTTACTACCTTCGGCAGCATTACATTCAAATCCTTCACTTGTTATATCAATCATTCTCTTATAATCAGGATTGCTTCCAAATACCAAGGAATTACTCATACGACCTATGTTAGCAGCATCCATCTGGTCTTTATTCATATTACTTATGGCCACGACTAATCTTAAATTAATATTGTTTGCTGGGTCTTCCGCAAATGTCTTTACTCCGTCAAAAAAAGAGTTAATTAAAACTGCATCGCCCTGATCATCTTTGTTACGGCTCCTTGCTATTGTATCAAATTCATCTAGCACTAAAACTAGTGGTTCATCTTGACCTCTATATTTAAGCAATAAGTCACTTGCATACTTTTGACCATCTTTGCTTCTCAATAAATCACTGTAAGAGACAGTAATCTTTTTTGCATTTGTAGCACAAATCAAATAATCGACACCTTGAGTTTTTCCCCAACCCGGAGCACCACTTATAAGCACAAATGAAACTCCCATCCTTGACTTCATAATATTGCAAAGTGTTAAAATATTTTCATAAGTACCTGCTAAATAACTATCAATAACACTGGCAATTTTTTTACTATCCTCATCTGTAATATTAGCAGAAGCCTTACCTACTTCTTTCTTTATATTATCATAATTTCCGGTAGTAAAGAATATACGCTGCCAGGCATATTTACGTTGCAATTCCGCTTGATGTTTATTAATCAAACTGCTCATTTTTAAAACAGCATTATCAATTTTATCTTTAAATATACCAATCCTATTCGATAAAACAGATAACTTAGAATCAAGTTCGTTGGCTAATTCTTCGCTAAGCTCTTTTGATCTCATTATATTAGTGAGGTTTGCTTTCTGCCAATTGGTTTCTTCATTGTAAGAATTACAGATGTCATTCCATGTTTCTGAAGAATCTTCCACCAAAGTTTTTTCACTTATAAATTTAGGAGCATATTTATTACTGTATTTCTCCCAAGTTTCGTCGCAATCTCTTACCAAATTATCAATTAACTTTTTGGAAATATTAATCCGCATCAACAAGCCTTTTTCTTTAACAGAATCAATAGCAGCTTCAACTCTGGGCCGTCTGTCATCAATTTTTTTCTGCCCATCTTCTATGACAGAATAAGGATTCTCAGAACTGATATCCAATTTTAAACTTTCAGTTTCGGTTAAAAGTTGAGCGCAAAGTTCTTTAGCAGTATTATAACTAGATTCTGCCATTTTTATAAACTTATTTTTATCATCTTCAACTCTAAAGCTACTGCATTGAACTGTCCAACTGCTATTCAAATTGCTCATCAAATCGTTAACTTGCTTAACAAGATTATCTTTTGCAGATTTAAGTTTTTTCTTCTCTTTAAAACACTTATTTTTATAATTTTCAATAAGACTTACAAAATTTAATCTTTTATCTTCAAATTCTTTCGACAAACCTTTCATATTGTTAATCTTATCTGCGTTATCCGTCGTATAAGTTTTAATATTAGATATTGTATCGATATTTCTGGTTATTTCACTAATTAAATCACTGAATTTAGTTTCAAATTCGTTTCTAATTAAAATACTTATATCCGGATCAACATTCTCAATGGACTTCCAGGCCACCGCGTAACTTTCAGACAAATATTTTTGGCATTCTCTTAAATTGTCTTGTATCAACGATTTTTCTTTTGCAAAATTTGTCTCTAACAGTTTTCTTTCATGATCTATTTTCCATTTGTCAAGCGCTCCTTTACACTTAAATGCGTCAGGAAGCTTTTTGATTTCGGCTTTTAAAGATTCTAAATCGCTTTTTGTCGTATTTAATGCCGACAAAATTATGGTATCGACAGAAGTACTTGAAAATGAAAGTTTTTTATAAATATCCGCAAAATCATCATAACGCTCAGACAAACTTGATTTGCTCGAAGCGTTCGTAGCCTTGTCACTAATTGAAGTAAAATCATTTTTTAGATCGGAAAAATTAAGTCCCAAACGCTCGAACGTATCGTTTACATTGTCAACTTTTACATTTGATGTATATGATTTAATTGTTTCAAAACTAGCAAACTTTCCTTTAAATGAGTCGATTTCCGAAACCAAGTTTCTCATACTTTGAACCGATGACAAAACGGTAGACTCAGCTCCATCAGCCGCAGTCTTAAGATAAGCAGTTTTAAAAAGTCTTGAAAAAAATCCCGGAGCTTCAGGTATAGATTTTTTTGTACTGCTCAAAAATGAATTTGCTAATCCCGAAAATTTATCAATTCCTTTGATAAGACCATCAAGAGCTTTCATGCAATCTGATGATATTTTAGTTGCCTGTTCCAAACTTGTAATTCTATCAAGATTAAGGTTTTCATACTCACTAAAATCCGGCATGCGATCTTCATTTTTGATCTCTACATTGTCACCTCCATAATAAGTTTTACCATAACCATTTTTAAGATTTGCATAAGTTTCACCATAACTACTTTTAAGATCCGCAAGATCCGCACTAGTAATATTAGATTTTGCGGCACCTACTGTTCCTAAAAGTGCAAGTAAGGTTCCCACACGTTTTCTCGAATTTTTATTTCCCATAAAACTCACCTCATAAAAAAATTTAAAATAGAATTAACTGACCAAAACCAAAATATAGGTTAATTAACATAAATAATCAATAACCTAAATAATCCAAATGA
>CAMNDS010000024.1 GCA_946535695.1 uncultured Clostridia bacterium
AAAATGAAAGCTAAAAAAAGAAAACAAAATTTATTTTTTCATTTTAAAAAATAAATTTAAAAAATAAAATTCAATTTTTATTTTATAAATAAAAAAAATCATTTTTAAAAATGAATTTTTCTAAAAAAATTAAAGATGGAATAATCCATCTTTAATAATTATAACAAAGTCTTCCATCTTCAAAAAATTCATATTCATTTGTTTCAATCATTTCAATAATATATTCATCTGTCATCTGAGACTCATTATCTTCTGTCCAATCTTTTGCAAGATTATTTGCAACAAGTTCAATAAAATCTTCTACAGTGCTATTTTTATTAAAATTTTTCTCCCACTTTTTCCATGCTTCAATAAAACAACAATCCATATAATATCCAGTAAAAGGGCAATCATCCCAACTATAAAACAAATTAGACTTTCTTTTCCAATTTTTTCTGCCGTCAGTATAAATACATCTATCTTTCCAATAAGTTTTATAACTCTTATTTGGCATAAGATAATTATTTACAATATAGGCATACGCTCTTTTACCTTCAAGATTTTCAATATCTTCACATTCCTTAGAAGTAAAAGAAACATAATATTTAATACCATCATAACTATACCATTCTGCATTACAATTCATAGCGGCGGCAATTTTTTTAATAGTGTTAATAGCTTCATCTTGCCAAGAAAGATAATTATTATTATAACGGAAACTATCAATTGCATTTTCTTTTGCTTCATTAGAAAGTTCTTCAAAAGAATAAACATTAAAAGTATTTGTAATAGTACGCATTTTTTATTCCTCCATTTGAAATATAAAATTTATTTCTTTATTTCAGCATCTATACATTATCACATATTTTTTCTTTTGTCAAGTACTTTTTTTAAAAAAATAAAATTAAATTTTTAACAATCTTTATTTTTTTCATTTTTAAAAATGGGAAAATTAATAAAAAAGAAAATAGAAGATTTCTATAATGAAATCTTCTACCTCTTTAATTCAATTTCCAATTTTCATCGTTCAACGCAATATTGCGTAAGTATTCAAAACTATAAGACTGTTTACGGAATTTTCCTTTATAAAACATGGTATAATTCCAGTTGCCAAAGTTGTCATAAACCTTTTTAATTTCATACAGTCCATTTTTGAATACATCTTCAATTTTAATTCTGTTCATAATATAACCTTCTTTCTTGTTTTTGTAATTATAATATAACATAAAAATATTTATTTGTCAATATCTTTTTTAAAAAATATTTTTTAAAAATTAAATTTAGAATTTGAAAAATGAATTTTGAATTTAAAATATAAAAATCATTTTTCAAAATGGTTTTTTCTATTTAAAAATAAAATTCTCATTTTTAAAAATGAAAAAAATAAAATTATCATTTTAAAAAATGAATAAAAAAATGAAAAATAAAAATGAGAATTTAATTCTCATTTTTAGAAATTTGAAATATAAAATTCATGCCAGACAACATAATTTGACTTCCAATTTTTGATTTTGTTATATCGTTTCCTTCAGCATCAACAACAAAATTTTGTAGTGAATTTCCTTTATAGAAATAAAAATAATAATTATCATTTCCTATTTTATAATGAATTTTTCTAGCTGTTCCAAAAACGCCGCAATCAGTAATTTTCATTTCTTTCATATATAAAATTTCTTTCATTTTTTATTCTCCTTTTTTAATGTCTTACACCATTTTGATAAGTGCAAACAGGATAATATTTTTCATTATTAATTTTTTGCATTGCTAACCAAGAAATACTATAACATTTTGGTTTTCCATATTTTTTATCAATTATATAATAAGTTACATTAGGATTATTTAAGCTAAGTTCTTTTGCTTCTTTTTCAATTTCAATAAGTTCTTTTTTTATCATAATAGTTCCACCCGGCAAATTTTAAATTTCGTTATAATGTAATGCAACATGAATTCTTGCTTTTTCCATAACATTTTCTGGAATTGTAACACCATACCGAACAAGTTGAGCGGGTCTAGCAATTAAACCAGTAATATATTTTTTGCTATGCTGATTGTAAATATTAATAATTCCGTTTTCTGTTATAACGTGGATTTCTTTTCCGTTTTTATGCCCTTTGTCAACTATAAAAATACAAAGTTTTCCATCAACAGACAGAATAGGAGCTTTTAATTTTTCTAAAAGTTCGGCTCTGCTTTTTCTATCAACAGAAAAATGAATTGTAGCGTTCATAGTTTGTACTCCTTCTGTACAATATTTTTTATTTTCTTTACAATAACATATTTTTTATTTTTTGTCAAGTACTTTTTAAAAAAATTTTTTTCTTATAAAATCTTCATTTTTAAAAATGATAAAATTAAAAACCGTTTCAAAAATTTTCATTTTTAAAAATGAATTTATTTTTTATAAAAAAAATTGATAGCCGAAGCTATCAATTTACTGTGAGCATTTTTCTAACACCAAAAACAAAATATGTATTTTTTGGTGATACATTTACAATATCTGCAAAAAGAAAAGGAATTTTATATTTCAACATTTCTTTTTCGGTAAATAATTCATCTTTGAAAATTGTTAATTTACTTTTTGAAATATACTGGTCAGCACCAAATTTATTAATTTTGTAATAGTTCATTTTTTGTCCCTCCATTTATTTTGTGATTATAATATACCAGAAAGAAATTAATTTGTCAAGTACTTTTTTTAAAAATAAAATAAAAAAATTAAATTCAATTTTTGATTTCAAAATTAAAAAATGAAATTCAAAAATTCAATTTTAAAAATCATTTTAAAAAATGGAATTCAATTTTCCAGAACCAGAAAAATCTATTTATATTAATTATATTTTATTTTTAATTTATATCAATATCAGTATCAATAACATTATCATTATCAGCATCAATAACATTATCAATATCAATAACAATTATTAATAAAAATAAATAACCATAATCAATTATTTAAATTAAAATAAAAGATTATGGTCATTATTTTTGAAAATTTTTTAAAAATTCTTTGAAAAATTATTTAAAATAAAAATTAATAAAATAATAATATAAAATAATAAAATGGATAAAGTAACAAAAGTATTATTGCATAACAAAAAAATTGCAGGAATTAAAAGTTTAAAATTAAAATTCATTTTATAATTTTCCTTTCTAAAAATTTTTCCGACTTACTGTGGCAAATTATATCATATATATAATATTATGTCAACAACTTTTTTCTGTCAAGATTTTGAAATGATTTGTAATATCATCATTTTGAAAAATGAAAATAATTAAAACCGTTTTAAAAAATCTTATTTTTAAAAATGAAAATTTTTGAAAATAAATAAAAATCTCATTTTTAAAAATGAAAAATAAAAATCAAAAAAAGAAAAAGAAATTCATTTTTAAAAATGAGGAAAAATAAAAAAAAAAAAAAATAAAGGGGAAATTTTCCCCCTTATTTTTTATGCGGCAATTTCGGAAAGTTCATTGATGAAATCATACATCATGTCCAGACTATAGCCTGTAAGATTCCAAAATTTGTCAAAGCTTTTTTTACAAGCTTTCCAAGTCTTTTCAGCTGTTCTGCTGTCGATATCATAACCATACTCACCACAAAAATTCTCAAAAGAAGAAACACCACTCAAAGCATCAGAAACGAAACAATAAAACGCATTAAGCAAATCATATTCCGTCTCAAGAGAAGGATTAACAACAGAACCCCAGAAGTCAAAGCTTGTCCGTTTTCCGTTTTCAAGATTTTTGATTGTGACCTTATTGTGTCTATCGTTGTACTTGTCCCAACTTGCAACCTTGAGTCCGTCAAAGTCTGCGGAAATCTTAAAATTCTTGTAAGTAGTAGTAGCCATTTTTTGAACCTCCAAAAAAATTTTTTTTATTTGCTTCATTCAGCATAACCAATATATCATACTTTTTTTTATTTGTCAACACTTTTTTTAAAAAAATTTTTTGTGGGGCAAAACTCAAAATATCGTAATAAAAAAACGGTATAAAAAATCTTCTCATTTTAAAAAATGAAAAATGCGAAAATTGTCATTTTTAAAAATGAAAAATTTTTATTATGAACCTTTAAAAAATCTTCATTTTTAAAAATGAATTTTTTTATACTAAAAAAAATTGGGGACTTTTCAATCCCCAAGTAAAAGACCCCTTATTTCGTCATAGCAAAAAACCCGCCCCACAATGTTTTCTTTCTTGTCAATTGCAAAAATTAAATATCTATCTGTCCTCATATCATATTTTACTTTTACTCTACCTCCTATTGATTCAAAATCAATAGTATTAAAATAATTATTATCAAGATAAAAACAAGCCATATTATAAGAACATTCAGAAAGCAGAACCTCCATTCTTGTCTGTTCATCTACACAGTAAGCGGTGAATTTTTTCATTTTTTTAACCTCCAAAAAAGTATTTTTAAGATGGTAAAAATATAACACTTTTAAAAAATGTTGTCAAGCCCTTTTTTAAAAAAATTTTTCCCAGCAATTCATTTTTAAAAATTAACTTTTTTTATTTTTCCCCAGCTTTTTTATTCCCCAGCTTTTCATTTTTAAAAATGATAAAAAATTTCCCCCAGCATAAAAAAATTTTCATTTTTAAAAATGATAAAATTCAAAAAAAAAAAAAAAATAATGAGGTTGATTTTTAATCACCCTCGTAGCGTTTCATAATTTCATCAAAGCTTGAATAACCGAGCCACTCTGCGATTGTTTCATCTTCAAACCAGAAAAAATCATTGACTTCTGTTTCTTCTAGTCCGTCAGGGTAAATCTCATCAAGCATTGAAAAAATTTCCTCTATTTCTTCACTAGACAAATATTTTACAGTATCACGAGCACCAGACCAGAAATCAAAATCGCTGTAACTGTTAACCTCTTTATAAACCTTCATTTTGTAAACCCCCAAAAAATTTTTTATTAGCTTTTCAGCTTGACTTAATATTAGCACCTTTAAAAACCTTTGTCAAGTACTTTTTTAAAAAAAATAAAAAAATTTTTTCTTGACTTCCAAACCTTCATTTTTTAAATTGAAAAATTTTTTATATATAATTTTTCTCATTTTAAAAAATGAAAAACCGTAATTCTTTTAAACTCCTTCATTTTTCAAAATGAAACATTTTATTTTTTTTATTTTTGTTTTTATTCATTTTTAAAAATGAAAAATTTTCTTTTAAAAAAAAATTTGTGGCTGAGTTAATAAACCCAACCACAATAATTTGTACTAATAATTGAATCATCAAAAATTATTTCTTCTGTTCCATTATCGTCTAATATAGCCGCACAAATGTCCCCAACCAACCAATCTTCACAACCAGAAAAACAAAAAAGAAAATTATTAAAATCTTTTAATGTGACAATATCGTTTTTATAATCAACATCGACAACAACAAAACTTTTCGTATATTGTTTATGCGGTTTATAGAATGCAATCCCACAAATACAAATTGAAAAAATAAGGATAAAAGCAACTATTTTTTTCATTTTTAAATCCTCCAGAAAATAATATTTTTTTTATTTCATTATAACATTAAAAATTAATTTGTCAATACCTGTTTTTTATTTTTTTATTTTTACTCATTTTTTAAAATGAATATAAAAACAAAAAATAATTTTTAAAAATGAAAAAATAATAATAAAAAAAGAGCAAAGCTTTTCAGCCTTGCTTTTTTCCTTCTTCAACTATAAAAGTTCTAAAGCCATTTCCTACAATAGAAAAGCGGATATATTCAACATCAATTCCAGAGTTCACCCAATTATTTTTTATTTCTCTATCTGTAGTAATTTCTTTTGTGGCTGTGTTTTTATAATACCAAGTATTTTTTTTATTCATTGTTTTAAACCTCCAAATTTAAAATCTAATTGTATTATATCAGATATTTTTTCCTTGTCAATACTTTTTTAAAAAATAAAAATAGAAAATTGAATTTTAAAAATGAAAATCAAAAATCAAAATTAATTTTCAAAAATGAAAAACAAAAATTGAAAATGAAAACAAAAAATCCATTTTCAAAAATGAAAACCTTCAGCCGTTTCATTTTCCAAAATGAAAATCAAAAATCAAAATCAGAAAAGGAAAATCAAATTTAAAAATGAAAAACAAAAATGAAAATCAAAAATTGAATTTTAAAAATGAAAAAAGAAAATCGAAAACGAAAACCGAAATTAAAAATACAAATACATTTACAAATACACTTACATTTACAAATACATATACAAATACATTTACATATACATTTACAAATACACTTACATATACAAAAACATTTACAACCACAAGAACAAATACATTTACAAGAACATTTTTACAGCAGAAACAAAAACACGAACGAATAAATAATAAAATAAATAAAAGGAAAGAAAGCAAAGAAAAAACATTTTTCAAAATTAATATATATATTTTTTTTCATTTTTTAAAATGTTTTTTATATATTTTTCATTTTTTAAAATCAAAAAATTTTTAATTTTAATTTCAAATCATTTTTTAAAATAATATTTTTTCATTTTTAAAAATTTTTTATTTAAAAAAAATTTTTTTGAAAAATGAAAAAAATGTGTTTATCTGGGCAATTTTGGAAAAGTCCCTAATGCTATGTGTGTATGTCTTTTTTCATCATTTTTTAAAATGAAACTTTTTCGTAACTTTTCATTTTTAAAAACGAAAAAATTTCAAATTTTCAAAATTTTTCATTTTTCAAAATGAATTTTTTTCGCCCCGGCAAAAATTTAAAAAATTTGTAATATGCTTAAACATGAGGACGAAAGGTGCGATTACAAAGTGGCAACAAAAAGTTACAAATAGTTACAAATAAAAAAATCCTCATTTTTAAAAATGAGAATTTTTCAGCGAAAAAATTTTGCGATTTTTTGAAAAAAAAATACCGCCCGGAGGCGGTACTTTTTAGGTTGAAAAGTTTAAAAATCGCGGAACAACTTTACAATCTGGCGGGCGGTCTTGTCAGCGGCCTTTTTCAATTCCGCTTTCTGTTCTTCCGTCAATCTGTCGCCACTCTCAAGCCCCAGCGCATACACTTTGACGCAGAATGTTTTGCATACTTTTTCCGTAACTTTACGACAGAAGTCTGCGCAGCGGCTATACTGTTCAGCATCACGGAAAAACGCCCGGCGGAATTCCAAAGTATTTTCATGCTGCGTATTAATAAAATTAGTGTGCTCTGTCGGACTTGTGTGTGCTGTGATTGCCTGCGCCCAATAGCCAAAGCCCCGGCCAAAAATTTCTGTCGCCTTGTCATCATTCCGCTCTAACTCAAGGGACAGCGGCAAAAACAGAGAGTGGTAAAAACGGCGGATATAGTCCATTGTGCGGGAATTAATCATTGTATCATGGCCCACGTGAAAATGCGTTCCGCAGGTGTTATCGATTGCAATATGCCGCTCGTCAAGTAGCCATTGAATCGATGGAAGAAAAGCCTTGAGAGCGTTGGCGCCATTGTAAATAGGGCTTTTGAATTCCGCAAAAACAGTACTATCCGCTGTTGGAAGAAAACCAGCAACGCAAAGCTCAAGTCTTGCGTTAAAATCGGCTGCGGATGTTTCAAGCTCAACAGAATAAGTGAAACCGTTAGCTTTCATTTCGCCGATGCGGAGTGAATTTTCCGCAAAGTAACTCTCAAGGGAATGTGCGTGATATTCGCAAAGATATGCATTTCCACCACCACGGCGGCGAATCGGATATTTTTTCCATCCTCTATTATTGCAATTGACGCACTGACAAATCGGATTTTTGTTGCTAGCCATGATTTTTTCCTCTTTTCTTTTAAATTTGAATATAGGGTCTTGCCTTGAGTCATATAATAGTCCCCACTTTTTAAAAAGTCAAATTTTTTTAAAAAAAGTTATGATTTTATACTGTTTTCCTAAAAATTAATAACTTTTTAAACATGTTTTTTTCGCTGATTTTATCGCAATTTTTCATTTTTAAAAACGGCATAAAACTATAGCAAGATAAAAAATCATTTTAAAAAATGACGGAATATTCTAAAAAGAATAAGAATGTTATATGTTTTTATCCTAAAAAGTTATGAAAACATGTAAAAACGGCACAATTTTTGGCCGTGGGGGGAATATCTCAAAAAAACAGCGGTTTTTTGTTGTATTGTGGGGAAAAAATTTTTCAAAAAATCGCCGTCAAAATAAACAAAATTTCATGAAAATTTTGCGTCTTTTTTGGGCATATTATACATGCTAAAAATATCGTGGAAAGAACCTAGTCATATTTTTATGACGGCACGGAAAGAACCTAGTCATATTTTTATGACTATATTGTGATTCAATCATTTTTCAAAATGACGGAAAAATTATTGTCATTTTTCAAAATGACGGAAAATTTTTGGCGGTTTTCTCATTTTTCAAAATGATAAAAAAAGTTATCATTTTTGAAAATGTTTCATTTCTGTTTTTTGGCTATATAGTCATATTTTTATGACAAGATCGAAGTATCTTGCTATTGTGTATATTGTACAATTGCTATATATTATTATATATGTTTTATTGTGTATATTGACGATAGTAGCACAACTTTTGAAGGATTCTTTGTAAACTTTTTTTTGTGCAATGTGCTGTAATATATTAATTTAAAAGTTGCCTAATATGTGCAATGTGAACAACTTTTGGCTTGTTAAACTTTTAACAATCTTTGAAAAAGTTACAAAATAGTTACAATTCTTTCAAAAGGTCAGATAATTGTAATTATTTGGTCAATAAATATGACAAAATAGTTACAAAAGGGGGCTATATTTCAGACAAAAGATTACAATTCGGTTACAAAATCATTTGTGGTTATTACATCCACCACATCACTAACACCTTAAAATTATTTACAAAAAATTCACAATTAACATCTTGACAAACAAAAATAAAAATATTATAATATTATTAAATTTTTATCATTTTTAAAAATGAAAATATTCAGAAAAACTTGTATATATTCATAAAAAACATCATTTTTAAAAATGAAATTTTTATCGTTTTTCAAAATGAGAATTTTTGAATATTTCCTTCCATTATAAGTATATATATTATTGAGGAAAGAAACATTCAAAAATTTTTGTACATTTCCTTCCATTATAAGTATTATTACTTATATAGGAACGATTTGTACAAAAATTTAGAAAGGACTTTAATTAAATGAAAATTGATGCTGATATTATTCCAAAATTAAAAGCTGTAGTTAACCAAGAGTTGTCTTATAAAGAACTTTGTGAACAGACAGGACTTTCAATTAAATCTGGAAATTCAAAAATTGCCCAACTTAGAGATTTGGATATGTATTGCCAAATTGACAAAATTGAAGGAACAACAAAATATATAATTTCTGAAGTTTATGATGAAGCCGTTTTGAGAGAATTAAATGGCAATGATAAATATCAAGCCGTTTTTGAAGCTTCAATGTGCCAGATGTTTTTAGAAAATGGCGACAATCCTTTATATGTTTCTTATATGGATATGCTCAAAGGTTTCAATGAAGTTAATTATAATTTTTCTTTATT
>CAMNDS010000025.1 GCA_946535695.1 uncultured Clostridia bacterium
CGTATGAATCGTCTTCTTCGTCATTACCTTGCTCGCTTTGCTCGTAAAACTTATTGTTGGTCTCGTTCTCTTTCTATGATTTCTTTTTCTGTTTTTTTATTTGCTTTCTTTTACTAGCCTTTCTATATGTTTTGGTAATACCTACGACATTATTTGCTGTCTTCTATAAGATTATGATCGGTGCAGATCATTATGCTTATCACTTTTCTTATTTTATCATATTTTTTGCCTCCTGTCAACTGTTCGGCAACCATCTTTGAAGCATAAAAAAGAATTCTTTGCGTTCAAATCAGAGGCTTTTCTAATTTGGATCTCCACGTTGATTCGTTGACCATTTTTAGTTGTTAATTTTATGTCTAAATGCCATTTTTGCCATATAATTTATTAACTCGCAAATTCGGATCAATAATCTCGATGTGAGCGTACTCTTCCTCAGGAATACCAATAATTTCGCGCAAAATCCTAATCAGAGCAGCTTTATTTTCCGGATCTCCAAAAATCATTTTGAAAATCGGGTCGCTTTTGGCAAAAATTCTAGTTTTTGACATCAAATACTCCAAAATAAATTTTACATATTACATATTTTAATTATACCTGAAAATTTAGTTTAGCCAAGGTTTTTTCGCTCTTTTCGACAGATTATTACTTAAAAATTAAAGCTAATTAGATTTTTTCTGTTTTTTTCTTAAAATGCCAAAAGTGAATTGTTACAAAAAACTTCAAATTAATCAAAATTTTTAATTTTTACAGCGACAACAAAAATAAAATTTTTACAATTTGGCTCATTATCTTCGTCAACTTCCAGATACAAATTTTTTTAAGTTGATCTTTCAAATAAAAATTAGTTTTTCCTTATTTTGATTAGCGAAAATCTACTATTTTTAGTGTATTTAAACGTCTTTTTTGACGTTTGAATTCATTTACTTAAAAAAAAAATATTTTTTTAGACCAAAAGTACTTTACTTTTTTTTTTTTATTTGTTATTTTAAACTAAGTCCGGTGAAGAATAATTGGCGAAAGGAGTGAAAGTACAATTGCGCTTTGGATATAGGAACCAGATGGACAATTTAAAGGTTAAGGTTTTTAATATGGGTGAAAGTATTTCCCATGTTTTATTAGAAACAATAAAGATTTTTGAGGATGCGGATATAGAAAAAGCAGTAAAAATTTCGGAATCAGATGTTGAGATAGATAAGTCTGGGAGATCTATCGAAGATGCATGCCTTAGGATTGTTTCCCTACAAAGCCCATACGCTTCAGATCTGCGTGCAGTGACCGGATATCTGAAAATTGTGTCAGACCTTGAGAGAATTGGTGACCATTGTTCTGATGTATGTGAAATTGTTTCTATGGGTAATCTTAAAGGGCAACTAGGATGCTACCAAAAAATTGTTTCTATTCTTAAGGAAGTTAGTGTAAGTTTTGATAAAATAAGGCAAGCCTGTTTTAAACTGAATGTTGATACCGCAAAAGAAGTATATTTATCTGATGATAAAATAGACGATGATTTTTCGGATATAATACTAAATATATCAGATGATATTTCAAATGGAATTTTTAATGTTTATATGGGTTCGGATCTTATGTTTATAGCTAAGTATGCCGAAAGAATGGGAGACCACTGTGTTAATATTTCCAAATGGATTGTATATATGTATTTGGGGTTCTTCCCTACACCGGAATTCTTTAGGGGAGAAGGCTAGTTTTATTTGTTTTATATTTTAAAAAATTAAGGAGAAAAAAGTTATGGCTAAAGAGAAAAATTTAATTTATGTTGTTGATGATGACGCAAATATCAGAAATTTGGTTTCGGTTGCCTTAAAAGATGCCGGCTTTGAAACAATGGAGTTTGATAATGGTTTAAGTTTGCTTGACCAGACTCAAAAAAAGCTTCCCGCGCTTATTATTCTTGACTGGATGATGCCTGATTTAGATGGCCTTGCAGTCTGTGGTAGGTTAAAGCTTAAGCCTGAAACTAGGAAAATTCCTGTTATCATGGTTACTGCCAAAACGGATTCGGTTGACTGCATTTTAGGATTAGAAATGGGCGCGGACGATTATCTAAAAAAGCCTTTTGACATGAAGGAATTAGTTACTAGAGTTTCAGCGGTTATCAGAAGGAAAGATTACTCAAATATTAAAGACGAAGTTTTAACCATAGGTAATTTAACACTTAATTTAGGTAGCAGAATAGCTGTAAAAAAAGACCCTGCCACCGGTGCAGAAACTTTCTTGCAATTAACCATGAAAGAATTCGACTTGCTTGTGACTTTGATAAGAAAAAAAGGCAATGTTATGACAAGACCAGAAATTATGCGCGATGTTTGGTCCGATGAATTTGATGGTGACGACAGGACCGTCGATGTTCATGTTAGGTATTTGCGTAAAAAAATTGAGGATTCCGAAGCTCATCCTTTTTATGTTAAAACAGTGCGCGGAATGGGCTATAGAATTGTAACACAGGCTGAGATTGACAATTTAGAGTCAAATGCAAAAGTAAAAGTTGAAGATAGCGCAGTTTCAAAATAAAAAATGCAAAGGATTTTAACATGAATTTTTTGACTATTTTGTTTCTTGTTTGTTTAGTATTGCTCGTTTATTTTATTATTCAAAAAAATATTGAAAAAAGTAAGCAAGAGCAAAAGCAAAAAGTTAGTGAATTGCTCCATGACCTAAAAACCCCATTAACTTCAATATTGGGGTATGTGGAGCTTTTAAAATCTGCCGAGAGAACACCTGAAACTCAAGAAGAATTTTTGGGGATTATCGAATTCGAAGCTGAAAAACTTTTGCAACTTTTAGGGAGTGGACTGAGTGAAAATACAGGTAATAAGGGAGTTAAAAGTGCAACTAATTGTGCAAAAGTTATTTCATTAATTTGCCGTGGATTATCTCCGGATGCTAAAAAAAGGAATATAAATTTAAATTACAATTGTGAGCCTGATTTATATGTTGATTTTGGAGAAAATAAACTTTGGAGAGTTATTTCAAATTTGATTGAAAATTCAATAAAGTATAACAAACCTAATGGAATGGTAGAAATTTCCGCAGTTAGTGACTCTGATTATGTTATAATTGAATGTAAAGATACCGGAATTGGCATAAAACCTGAGAATATAACAAAAGTTTTTAAAAGAGGTTTTCGAGAAGAAAAAAAATTACCGGGATTTGGGTTGGGACTTTCAACAGTGCGCAAAATAGTTTCGGAAAACGGTGGTTTTATACAGCTCGAAAGCGAGTATGGTGCTGGAACTAAATTCACCTTAAAACTCCGAAAAGCCCAAGAAAAGGTAGAATCAATCAAGGCAAAAAATTCTATTTCTTGCCAATCTTAAGGGAGAAAAATTTATGGAAAATTTAAGAGTTCACAATTTATTTGATTTAAAAAACAGCATTGTTGGTGATTTTTTGAGAACTTTTAATTATCCATGGGAAGTTTTTTCAAGTATAAAAGATTTTATATTAAAATTTTCGGGAAAATTAGATAAAAATAAATTTTGCCTTGTTGGTGAAAATGTATGGGTGTCGAAAACTGCTAAGATTTCTAATAATACTTTTATTTCAGGGCCGACAATAATTGATGATTGCGCTGAAATTAGGTTCGGGGCTTTTGTTCGTGGTGGTACTGTTATTGGCAAAAATACAGTTGTAGGAAATTCCACTGAACTTAAAAATTGCATATTGTTTGATAGAGCACAAGCACCGCATTTTAATTACGTTGGTGATTCAATTTTAGGTTATCAAGCACATATAGGTGCGGGGGTCATTCTTTCAAATTTTAAATCCGATAAAAAAAATGTTGTTATAAAATACAAAAATTTAAAAATTGAAACAGGACTTCGAAAACTTGGGGCCATTATAGCTGATAATGTAGAAGTTGGATGTAATGCGGTTTTAAATCCCGGGACCATAATTTGTAAAAATAGTAATATTTATCCATTGACTATGGTACGTGGAGTTATCGGTGAAAATAAAATTTTTAAGAACAGTGGAATACTGGTTGACAAAATTCAAGTTTTAAACTAAAATTTTGATAGTGCTGATGTAGCTCAGTTGGTAGAGCAATTGATTTGTAATCAATAGGTCGTGGGTTCGAATCCCTCCATCAGCTCCATCCGGGTGTGGCGCAGTTTGGTAGCGCGCTTGAATGGGGTTCAAGAGGCCGTGGGTTCGACTCCCGCCACTCGGACCATTCAGAATCCTAATTTTGGAAAAATAAATGAGAATTAATAAATATAATTTCTTGTTTAAGCTTTAGGTTTTTGGTTTTAGAATGTGTTGTTTTTTCGGCGGATGTGGCGAAATTGGTACACGCGCCAGATTTAGGTTCTGGTGGGAAACCTTGCAGGTTCGAGTCCTGTCATCCGCACCAAAGGTTTTAATTTTTAAATATTATAAATTTAATGTTTAATTAATTTTTAGAAAATTATTTTAATTTGCGGATGTGGCGGAGTTGGTAGACGCGTATGGTTCAGGTCCATATAAACGAAAGTTTTTGCAGGTTCAAATCCTGTCATCCGCACCAGTTTTCAAAAAATATTTTTTGTATATTTGTGGGGAAATAAAAATTAAATTGTATTTTTTTAACAATATTATTAAAATTGAAAGGGAATAATAGACTTACAGAAAACTATCTCCATATATGATATAGTGAAAAAGGCTTATATCATTTCCTTCGGCGGCACCGTAGGAAATATCTATTTTTTTTAGCAATGTCATTTTAAAAAATAATGCGTTTTTCCGGTGGCGATGGAGAAAAATGTTTTTTTACATATGGAATTACAAAAACTAGAGAAATTAAAAAAATAAATTTTATTATTATACAATTTTAGCAATAACATGTTTTTACACATCTTGATATTTATCGCTGAATATAATACTATAAATATTATTACTTCGCAAGGAGATGTTCAGATTTGAATAGTTGTTTGATACTTGCTGCTGGGAATGGAAGCAGGATGAAACTAAAGTGCCCAAAGGTTTTGGCCCAAGTTTTAAACGTGCCTATGCTTTCTTGGGTTTTGGATTCTGTTATAAGCTGCGGTATAAATAATCGATGTGTTGTTACTGGTTATGGCAGTTCAAAAGTCAAAAAATTTTTAAAATTAAATAATTATAATTGTGAAACTGTATTTCAAGCTGAACGAAAAGGTACGGCTCATGCTGTTATGGTGGCGCATGATTTTTTAAAAAAAAATATAGGCGGTGATATTTTAATTTTAGGCGGAGATTCTCCGTTTATTGATTCCGATACGATAATGCTGGCTTATAAAAATCATAAAAAAAATAAAAATGCCGCTACAATCGTTTCTGCTAATTTTGAAAATCCGTTTGGTTATGGAAGAATTGTAAGAAATAAATCCGGTAATGTGTGTTCGATTATTGAGGAGCGCGAAGCTGATGATACTCAAAGAAAAATTACCGAAATAAATTCAGGAGCTTATTGGTTTAATATTAAAAATTTATTAGAAACTATCGGATGTATAAACGCAAGTTCGCTTTCTGGTGAACTTTATTTAACGTCTATTATCTCGATTTTTATTAAAAATGGGCTCAAAGTTGATGCCTGCTGTGCGAGCGATTACACTGTAGCTTTGGGGGCTAACACTCCTGAGCAGCTTGAAACACTAAATACTATTGCAAAATCCAAGGTTTTCAAAGGTTTAATTGCCCGTGGGATTAATATTCCGTGCTGTGATAATGTTTTTATAAGTAAAAATGCCGAAATCGGTGAGGGAACTACAATTCTTTCGAATGTCACGATAAATTCCTGCACAAAAATAGGTAAAAACTGCATAATAGGCCCAGGAACGGTCCTTTCGGGCGAAAATATACCGGATAATACAAACCTTATTTTTTATAATTCAAATAATAATTTTAATAATATTAAATCTAAGGAAGTAAAATATGCATTCTAAAGTTAAAATTTTTTCGGGGACGTCCAATATTTTTCTTGCAGAAAAAATAGCTAAAGGCTTAAATCTTAAGTTATCCGAAATTGAGATAAGTAAGTTCCAAGATGGCGAAATCTCGGTTTTAATAAAAGAAAATTTAAACGGCTGCCATTGTTTTGTTGTGCAATCTGTTTGCAAGCCGGTTAATGATAATTTAATTGAATTTTTAATAATAATCGACGCTTTAAAACGTGCTCATGCAAAAAAAATTACTGCGGTAGTGCCGTATCTCGGATATTCAAGGCAAGATAGAAAATGCAGACTAGGGGAGCCGATAAGTGCAAAATTGGTCGCAAAAATGGTATCTCACGCAGGAGTTGACGACATAATTGTTGCGGATTTGCACGCAAGTCAAATCGAAGGTTTTTTTGATATTCCGGTTTCAAATATTTCAAATCTTAAAAATTTTGCCGAAGATATAAAAAAAATCGAAGATTTTAATCCCGAAAATTTTGTAATTGTAGCTCCTGACGTTGGCGCCGCGAAAAAAACCAGAGCTTTTGCCAAACTTTTAAACTGCAATATGGCGATAATTGATAAAAATCGCGCAAAAGCGAACTGTTCCGAAGTTATGAATATAATTGGAAACGTCGAATCAAAAAATGCTATACTTATAGATGATATAATAGACACAGCGGGGACTATATCAAATGCTGCAGAGGCACTTATTAAAATAGGAAAAGCTCAAAAAACTTATATCTATGCAACTCATGCGGTGTGTTCCGGCAAGGCTTATGAAAGATTATCTTCGCAGTTTATTAACCAAGTTGTATTTTCTGATTCTATTCCAATTTTAGATAAAAATCATCTTAAAAATATAAAAATTATCAGTATCGCAAATATTTTTGTCGACGAAATTTTGAAATTCATTGAATAAATTTATTTTAAAGATTATAATTAAATCAAAGCTATTAGTGCCGGGAATAATGATTTATAGTTTTTTCCGGCGGCGCAGAAAAAATATATGTTTTTAATATTTTTGCCGACGAAACTCTAAAACTTATTGAATAAATTTGTTTTAAAAATTATAATTAAATCAAAGCTATTAGTGCCGGAGAAAGTATATGTTTTTAATATTTTTGTTGATGAAATTTTAAAACTTATTGAATAAATTTATTTTAAAGATTATAATTAAATCAAAATTATAAATGTTGGGAATAATAATTTGGAGTTTTCTCCGGCGATGCCGAAAAAATAGTTATTATTAGTTATTATTCTGTTTTAATTAAAAGGAGTGATAAATATATGATAAAAATGAGAAGAATTACTAGTGCATTGTTGGTTTGTTTTATGCTGTCTTCTGGTACGCGTGGCATGGATCTTAATGAAACGCAACAAAAGACGCTGGCTGTGGCTGCTGTAGCGGCCGTCATTGGTATACCATTAATTGTTACTTTAGTAAAATTATGTTCAAACAAAGGTATCAAAGCTTTTGATAAAAAAGAACAAACTTGGATAAAATTCCTAATGGGTGAACAAATTAATGATGAAAGTTTTCGATTTAAATCTTGCAATGGGTTAAGAAGTGCAAGTAACAATGATTTAGAAGATAATCATGATTTTATACAAGCGGTTTTCCCAAATTTAGAAAAATCAAGATATGCTAATCAAGATTTATATTTGAATAAAAATCTAAAAAAATGGCAAGATTTAATGCAGGATTTAGAAATAAGATTAAAAATTCAAGAAAATTTAAGGTTAAATTTAATCCGTATATTAACATTTTTTGGGTTTGAAGTTACATTAGGAGATAGTTCCAAAATAATAAAATTAAAAGCCAAAACTGATGGCGTAGCATTTAAACCCGGCAATCACAATGGTTTAAGGCTCACAAGGGTTTTAATATGTTTAAAAATTTTTGGGCTCAATAGAGAGCACCAGTTAATTATAGATTCTATTAATTCAAATAAAGAAATTATTAAGCTGGTAAATGGCAATTCTACTTTAAAAACAAGCTATGCGTTTTGGTTAAATTCTATAAAAACTGCTTGTTTGTTTTAATTTAGAATTTAGATTTAAAATGTCAAAGATAATTTCAGGAATATTTAAAGGAATAAAACTCGATGTACTTCCGCAAGAAAACATGCGGCCGACTTCTTGCAGAGCAAAAGAAGCACTTTTTGATATACTCCAATTCAATTTAAAAGATAAAATTTTTGTGGATTTATTCGCGGGGACAGGTCAAATAGGGCTTGAGGCACTTAGTCGAAGCGCATTAAAATGTTATTTTGTAGAAAAATCCAAAAAATCAATACAAATTTTAATGCAAAATATTAATAGAGTTGAAAAGATTTCGGATAAAAAATTAAATTTTGAAGTTTTTACTCTTGATGTTTATAAGTTTTTAGATAAATTTAATAAAAAAGCAGATATATTATTTGCTGATTCTCCTTTTGATTTGCCATTAGATGAAAAAATATTTGTAAAGTCCAAACAAATTATTAATCCTAATGGAATTTTAATTATAGAAAGTGAATCAAAAAATGAATATTTTAAATTTACAGGTTCTTTTTACTTGATAAAAAGATATACATATGGTAGAATAGCGTTTGATTTTTATAAGTTAAAATCGGGGTAATTTATGGAATTTGATAAAATAATAGAACAGATGGAAGACGTCATAGAATCGGCTTGGAAGCTACCTATGGGAAGAGGGCGCTCGGTAGTTGATGTTTCAGAAATCGAGAATTTAATAAAAAAAATGCGGATATCACTCCCGCAGGAAATCCGTGAGAGTAAAAAAATAATTGCAAATAAAGATAAAATTTTGCAGACTGCAAAAGAAAATTGCGATGAAATATATCGGATTGCCAAACAAAAAGTTAAATTAATGGTTGAAGAACACGAAATTGTTAAACTCGCCAAACAAAGAGAAAATGAAATTATAAAAGATTTAAAGGAAAAATCCGAGAGTATTATCAATGAAGCTAAACAAAATATTGGGAAAATCCTTAATGAGATTGAAAACAACAATGAAATTTTAACAGAAAAAATTAAAAATTCCAAAAAAAAATTAGAAAATTTAAAAATTGTTTAAAATAATAATTTCTTCAGATACAGGTAAGTACACTTAAAAACAGCAACGCTCTCTCTGTAAGTATACGTGCTATGTTTGGAAAATTACATCATCTATCAAATTTTCAAGATCGATCTTCATATGGAATATAACATCCCCATTATCGTTAAACTTTCGTATTTGTATTTCGCTTTGATATATATTATAATCGATACTTTTGGATTGAACTTCTACATTTAAACCGAAATTAGTATTATCTTCAGCATCAAATTTTGTAAGTTCTTTCTTACCGGAATAAATATCAATAAATTCATCCAACATTTTAATATATTTTTCTCGGTGTTCGCTTTTTATATCCCCTTTTGTACCCAAACTTTGAATTATATCACCAGTTATATGATCAATATTTTTAATATAACTTGAAAGGTCATTATTTTTATAATTTAATATAAGATCTTTTATAACATCATATATTTTTCGT
>CAMNDS010000026.1 GCA_946535695.1 uncultured Clostridia bacterium
ATAAAGATTTATTAGTAAATAAAAAAGAGATATTAGAAGATGTTAATCGAATAAAAGATAAAATACGAAAAACTATGAGTATCTCTGGGATGAAAAACGTACTCCATTCATCTGATAGCGAAAAAAATATTATAAGAGAATCTGCAATATATTTTAAACATGAAAACATTATATGAATCAATAATTGATGTACTTGATGATGAGGTCACTTATAATAAAATTATCGATAGGATCAATCTGCATTCTTTTATAGAATGGATGATAGAAAATACGCTTACGACGATGACTATAAAAAATAATATAGTAGTATTTACAAAGAATACTAATATCGAAGAAACTATAGAAATTGTCGCACCCTATATAGAAATTAAAAATAAAAACGTAATATTTAATAAAGATGTTGAAAGATTATCTATTAACTGCGGAAAATATAATACTCAAGGAACTTTAAAAAATTGTCCGTATACGATATCATTTAAGGATAAAAATAAATATATTAATTTATATTTTGATACGTATAATTTCGTAGGAATTAAACTAAGTAATATATTTTTAACTGGAGTAAATGTAACTATATCCGAAGTATTAAATTGTACAGGAATAACTAAAGACACGTTTAAAAATATCAAATGTAAGAGATTTATCTACGAAAGTTCTAAATTTGGTCTTGCAAACATCGATTATCGGGATACCTCGCATTGGCATGTAAAAATAAATGATATCAATATATTACCCCAACGATGTGAAATTTTAAAATTACGTGGTTGTGATATAATAACTAATGTACGTTATAAAGGTAACCCAACAAAAATCTCTCTAGAATGTTGTGATAGTCCTAATTTAAATTGGATATCGCCAGATATAAAAGAACTTATAGTAGATTATGATACTATAGATACAGTAATTGGAATAGATAAAGACGATACTTATCAGCAAAAAATTAATTCACTTATTAAATTATATAAATTTAATAGAAATAGTATTATTTTAATTTAAAAAATATGAAATAAAAAATTTATCTAATTTTATTTCAGAGGCAATGTCGAATACTGATGACGAGTTATTGCAATTTATCGAATATATGAAATCCGTGGTGTTTTTGATAACCTTTTTAAGTCATAAAGGTTTTTCAAATGGTAAAAAAAAATTTGAACTCCGTGGAGGGTCGAATATTGAAGAAGACGTCGAATTTTTAATGCCATATATTGCCATATATTGAAATTAGTAATAATAACGTTATATTTAGATTTAGCGATGAAAGTGCTTTTATGCAAATCGATGTTCCTAGAGGAAAATTAGCCAAAACACTTAAAAATTGTCCGTATACTATATCTTGCATCAGCAAACGACCATTATGTTTACAATTTGATTCATATGACTTTACGGGAGTTAAATTAAAAGATATATTTAAAACTCTTATAGACTTAAACGTAGATGGCACGAGTCTAAGCGAGGGTATAAATAAAAATACATTTACCGAGACAGAATGTAATGCGTTTGGTTACAGTACTACATTAAGATCTCCTCGTAAAGAGATCATCGATAATTTTAATATTCTACCTCAGAATTGTAAAACATTGGATATAGAAAATTGTATAATAACGGATTCGGTACCTATCGCGATAATAATTTAAAAAAGGTTAGACTGCTATGCAGTGAATGTGATAATTTACGATGGTTACCTTCTAATCTAAAAGAACTTTATATTGATAAAGAAACTTGTAATAATATTAAAGTATTACAAGAATATCGGAGTTTTTGCAAAACGTTTTGAAGCGATCACTTCAAACGACTAATCGTTTCATTTCAAACGACTAATTGTATTTTCTGTGAGGATTTGAAATTGCATATTTCTTTCCTCACAGAATTTTTTTGCTGCTTTCCACTTACAAGTATTTTTTATCCATGTTCGATAAGCCCAATTGTTATCCTCATTCGGTTTAATAGTTTGATTTTTGGGTTTAATTTCAACTACTATCTTACTACCATCGGTCATTTCGACGTAGTAGTCTGGATAGTAATTATGTATTTGATTATCAATATACGAATATGGTATCTTTATACACTCAGAACCCCAATAATGTACATTTGGATTACTCTCCAACCACTGAATAAATTTTTTCTCATAAGAACTTCTAAAGATAATAGGTTGATGATATAAAGAAGGGAAAAGTTTCTTACATGCAGAAACTTTTATATATCCTTGTTGATATCTACTATTTTTATCTGGTTTTAATTCTTTTATATTACGCATATTATATTACACCGCATTCGGTTGCGCATTTTGAATGTACATACCGGTCTTCGATTTTTTATTTTTATCAGCACCACCGCGTAGCCACTCGCGCCCGGCTTGTAAGATAGCATATTTATCTTCAGTGTGCCAATAATGCATATATTTACTTATATTTATATTATCGGGTTCATTTATACTATTTAGTGAGTTTCGCAAAAGCTTATTCACATTTTCAGGGTCAGTTTCTCGGATATCTATTGATTTTGATTGTTTATATTCTCCTTTATAATCCGGCGCAGACTCGAGTATTTTCAGTGTATGTTCTCCCATACCGGAATATATTCTTACAGCACCACCGTTATATAATTGCTCAATAAGATTTGAATCTCGACCTTTAGCTGTTTTTAACGTACAATCAACAATAAGCTTAGTAGGAAAATCATCTAACCCCAGCGGCCCAGCATGCGTAATCTTAGTATTTTCTAATATCAAATTACCGATAGACATAATTGGGTGAAAAGGATTACCTATTGTTACATGCCATAATCCCACTGGAGCCGGTGATAATAAAGAGTTAACAGCTTGTTTCTGCGGACGACCCATAGCATTAAGAAATCCGCCTAATAACATACCACCAAAACTATTAACGAGATTCATAAGAGTTTGTCTATACCCACCTTGTTTCTTTATAGCCGCTGCCACAGAAGAACTAACTTTATTGATATCAGTTGCAAACGCGTCCATCATGTTAGTGAATCCTCCTCCTGTTGACATTATTTTTAAATTAGAAAATAGATCCAATTGATGCGGACCCATACCACGATAACCACCACCCCAAAAACTTCCATTAACATATGTCACGGTTAATATGTTGGCGAGTAGGTCTAACATTGCCTGTCTGGTGTTAATATTTGAATATGAACGAAGTTCATATTCAAATCTCAAATTAAATGAATGTTCAAATTTAAGTCCACTATCATCGCGCATCGACGTATTTTTAACTACATCTACAGGTCCATATATTTTATGCGAATCGTTCCATGTCAGCTGGTCCGGATAAGATGCATCACCCATAGGTATATTTAGCTGTTTTGCAAACCAAGTCGTTGGGTTGTTATTACTTGCTTGACCCAGCATTACTTCTTTTTGATAATTACTATCGAAAGCGGCGAACATCTTAGACATGGGGCTTGATTGATCGCTGCGATTAATATCTTGTATTTCGGCAGTTACCGTCTTAAACGGCATACTAATAGTGTATGATAATATATTTTCTATTTCATTACCCGGAGTTCCTAACCATGTAACCATACAACCTAACGAAGTAGCTATTTCTCTTTCTTGTATCTTACTACCTTCTATCATTTGCCCTATATAGTCATTACATGCAATTGGAAATCTACGTAAAGTAATAAGATAATTATTAGATACTCTACCCAGATGTTTACAATACATAAAATCACTATAGTTATAAGTTTCTCTACCTAATTGACCTGTTCTTGATTGTTCAACTAAGTTTTTAATACTAGGATTAGATATTTGTTTGATTCTTCTTCTCGTATCTACACTATCAACGAGAGGGGTATTAAGACGGATTCTAAATTGATCACTCAACTTCGGAACTAATATATATTTATTAAATATAGATTTTATACCTTTACCGAATTGATTCGCAGGTAATTCTTTGGGATTTTTTTTGTCATTATTCCATCGGATATTAGTAACATCATTGGCGAGAAACATCTCATTCCAAGTATCATATGTATTCAATTCCTTTACTGTGTTAGTATTAAACAGATCTTCCCTTTCACGAAATTGAGGAGTGTTATTAAGAATCGCGTTTTGTTGTGATAAACCAGCCATAAATAATTACTTTTATAATAAAGAAATAAATATAAAATCTTTTAGAAAAAACTTTTTATCACATTATTATAAAAGTAATTCAATAGATAAAATGAATAGTATAGCTGAATATTTAGATCAACTTAATAGTTTAACTCAACAGAACTTCGAGATACTCAAGACTATTAATGATTCTTTTTTCACTAAAAAAGAACATTTAGTAGTGAATGTATCGGGCAACAGGTACGTCATTCCTTCGTTTATATCGCTGGAAAATAAAATTAATGCTTTACAGGAAAGTATAGAAAATATTGTTAATGCACCAAAATCCGGAGAAGCATATTTTAACTATGACGGTAACTCTAAAACAATTCAAATTCGTGGATTTAATAACACACCGAATTCATTAAGTTTAGATTTAAAAAATACCGAGAAGTTCTACGTAAAAGAAAATAGTATTTTCAAAGATTTTATTACTCCAGATGCATATTTAAAGTTTGATTTAACTTCCCTTCCCGATGATATTTCTCAAGTGATAATAAAAAAAATAGTACCGATCTCATCAGAAGCCAAAAACTTATTCGATACTCTTTTGGGTACAAATAATTCAATCAACATCGAATACTCTAATTTATATAAAAATTTAGATATATTAGTAAGAAATTCGGATTATGAAGAATACGATACTGTTAAGCAGCTTCCTATTCGTAAGTCAATCGGTACGGGGACTTATGTAATCACTAAAATTATAAAAGACGAGATACTTTCAGATCTAACGGAACAATTAACGTTAGAGTTTGACTCACATACTCCTCTCACATATAAACGATTTGATGGGACGATAGACGTCGATCTTCAAATAGGGCAATATTTAACTACGTACGATGACAGGGTAAAATTACAAATAGTAGATATTAATAGCACGTCTAATCAATTAATACTAAATATAGTTAATGGCGATTATTTAGATATAGTTCCTTATACCGATAATACAAACGAAAATGGGTTTAATATATACGCAATCAATGATTTACATAAATTAAAATTCTTTTCAGATAATAATTACAGTGCGGATAAATATATAAACGTCACGCTCGAAGAAGATCAACATATCGCTATTTTTATTGCCCCTCTAAATAATCGGATGAATACTCAGGGACCATGGGGAGAAGGAGTGTTAGTAGATACGTATAAAATTAAATACGATCAAGACACGAATAAGAGTTATCAAATGTATTATAAGGAAAATGTAAGAAATATAGGAGATATATTAAAGGAAATAGTTACTATGATAAATAGTAACATATCAAAGTACTCAAAAGAGGAGTTTGATTCGTTTACACAATATATCCCTATATTAGATGAAAATAACTTATCGGTAGTTCAAATAAATAAACATCTTAACGATTCTCCCACTATTCAACAAATACGTAGTTTATATTCACAAAAAAAACAATATGAAATAGATTTAAAAGAAATACAAAAAAAGATATCTGATATTAACTCAACGTTATCTACAGTATCTTTTGACGATACTACTAACGTAAGAACTATATACGAATCTCAATTAACAGAATATACGCAAAAACAAGATGAGGTAGTTTCTGCTATTAACAATACTATTAATGAAATATCTTTAGCCGTTAATAGCAGTGAAGTGCCTATTGAGAATGCCAAATATCATATCAGAGGTTATTTTTATTGGGATGTGGATGATAATAGTATTTTAAATACATATAAAGAGCACATAAAAGGCATTAAAGTTCAATATAGATACAAAAATAAAGATCAAAATACCGGGAATGCTATTAGTATGAGTGACGGAGAATTTATATTTTCCGATTGGAACGATATGGATAGTTTTAATAGGATGTTAACTCCTTCCTGTGATATTGATAATCAATATTCATTTAGTTATGAAGCTAATAACGATAGAGTTAACGAGCCGTCATTTAATCAAATAGATATTCCTATATCACAAGGTGAGACCGTTGATATAAGACTTAAGATAGTTTGGGATTTTGGAAGTCCTTTTATCGAGACTACTAGTGCTTGGAGTGATATTTTAAATATAGCTTTTCCGGAGGAATATCTTAAAGATATACAAATACTTACTATCATTGAAGAAAATAACAATGATATAGAAACTAATCGATTCAATAATATTCTTATCAATACGGGAACTACTAAGCATATTTCTGATATGGTTGTCGATCAGGATCTTACTTATTTCCATCATCCGGAACACATAGCCTCCGGCTTTTATACGAGCGAACGCCGTGTGATACCATTAAAAGATAAATTAATGGATATGGATACTGCTATAATATCTATACAAGATATAATTAGCAATGCAAATAGCGAAGATCTTAAAGTAGAATTTATATTTAATAGTACTAGTACACAGATATTACCAAATCAGGATAATCACGCGGATATCAATATAGATTTAGAGACTGCGGCTGATTTTAATTTCGGTACACTACAGATGACCAATATTTCAAAACATACTATTAACTTATATTCACTCTTCCCAGGAAACCGATCAATAGGTGTAAAAGGATCATCTGCCGCGGTATATGATAGTAAAGGAGAATATAGTCTAGATATATTGATAAATAATAAGATCGGATTAAGTGGTGTTGTAGGTATAGCTGGTAGTGGGGAAACCGGAATGACGATAAATAATTTATATAAATATTCAGCTCAATGCAGGAATCAGTTTATTTATTTCCGTTCATTAGATGCATATGACGGTCATGAATTAAATAATACAATAACCGAATCGCGAGATGAAAAAGTACCTATTCTCACGGCTGCTGTTACAAATAGTATTTCGCAAATATTTATCGATTCCAATAATATACGGTCTTATAAAGTTCTATCTCCGGGAGAGAGCTTATTAATACCTATTTGTTTTAGATTTCCTATGACATCCGCAGGTACTAGAAAAAATAACTTGGAATTATCATTTGATTTAAGAACTTCTTTATTTACAGATCCTAGAAATTATGCTTTTAGTATATCATATGTAGACAGTAGTAATAGCAATATTGTTAAAAAGATAGTCGAATCACAAACAAATGTAGTTAAATATAATACAGTTATAGCTAAAATATATTAATGAATACAGAGTTAACAAATAAGATTAGAAGAGGGGAGATTGATATTAATAATCAATCACTCTTCTTTTCTATTCTTTCAAAAGGAGTGTTACAAGCTCTTAAGCATGATCTAAAAATCAGAGATATAGAAATACCTCATTTTATACTCAATACAGGAGATGATACTATGTATTTAAGTGTTAAAGGACAAAATCAATCTATCGAACCGTTACAAATATCCAATGAAGATTATGTATATAATCAAAAACCTCGATGTATAATAGAACCAAAAGGTATAAATTTGCTCTCAGATCAACTAACATCACCTTATTCATTAGGACAATTCCAATTGGATTACGATAACGAGATAACAACTTTTTTCGCAGAGTTTCGTAGATATCCGCTTACGATGTCATTTGATTTGAGTTACTATTTAGACTCGTATACGGATATGTTAGAGTTAGTTCAACAAATAGTGACTAAGCTTAGTTTTATACGTACTTTTAATATCAGTTATATGGGGCAAGTTATAACATGCTCATATGTCATTCCTGAATCCATGGATCCAGAATATAATATACAAATAGAAGGGACTACTAGTGATAACAAAGATCGTAAACTCAATCTCAGTTTAACTGTTGAAACATATCTTCCGGTATATGATAGAAAAACAGTTATGCAGGCGGATCATTATATAAGAAATATTAATTATAATATTCGCACCAATATAGAAACGCTATCGACGGAGACTGTAGTGAACGATCGAGATACAACTATAGAATATCTGGAGAAGAAAATAATGGAATATAAAGAGAAAGATTTAGATCTGGTGAGATTATTACAAATTATTTTAGCAAAGTTAAATAAAGATAAGCTCTATGAAGAAGATAATCAATGATAGCCTGCAATTAGCACAAATAATCAACGAACAAACTGATATAGTGACGGATCTCACTGATGTTATTCAAGAAGAACTTCCAAAAAAATCCATTCAAGGCAATAATGAAGAAGCAACAAATACAAAGATATTATATAAGTTAGATCATATAAATATAGATACTTCTAATTTAGCGACTAAAGAAGAAGTAGAAAAAATATATAATTTTATGACGAACGATTTAATAGAAATTATTGAAAATCACTCGCCGAATATAAATACCATTTCTAATCAATTTATAAATTCATTATTTGAAGATGAAAACAATGATTGATGATCAAGAAAAATATTTTTTAGACGAACAGGGTCTATCTTTATACGATACATTAATTAAAGATTATACAACTGGAAATACAAATAACGTCGTAACACAGATAGGAGAGATAGCATCTTCTGTACCAAATGAGCTTATTAGTATGTTATGGAATAATGAAATAACATTCGATGAGTTAGTTAAAACGTCAGGTATCGACTCATTAGAACCCGTAGATAATGATACTAATATCACACATTTTTTAGAAATATTTTTAGACTTCGATAATTTAGATCCTTTTACGATCACCAATATTGGTGGCGACGATGCTGGTATATTTTTAGAAATACACAACATGGGTTACGATGCGGATTATTTATTACAAATCACCCAAGATAATAAATTAGAAAAAATAAAAGACGATATTACTCTTCATCCCGGCGAATCTATTCGACTTATAGGTCCTAATATTAATAAAGATAATAATCCACGTATATTTTTTCACAGTGGGAGTGAAATCACAGGCGGCCGATTAAAGGTAAGCGGAAAAATTATGAATTTGATTGATCCGTTGAATAAAATGACTACTTTATCTGACGACTATAATGAACATGTAGATTTATTTGCTAATATGTTTGGTGGTTTATTATCACTTGTTGATGCATCGAATCTTATATTACCTAGTATACAGCCGTCGCCTTCTTGTTATAGTCGTATGTTTCAGGGATGTACTAGTCTAGAAAAAGCACCAGAGCTTCCCGCTACTGTATTAGCACCTTATTGTTATAGTCAAATGTTTTGGGGATGTACTAGTCTAGAAAAAGCACCAGAGCTTCCCGCTACTGTATTAGCATCTTCTTGTTATAATCGAATGTTTTGGGGATGTACTAGTCTAGAAAAAGCACCAGAGCTTCCCGCTACTGTA
>CAMNDS010000027.1 GCA_946535695.1 uncultured Clostridia bacterium
AATAAAAATCAATTTGTAAAGAGATAATTTACATGAAAATTTTTGATTGTTTAAATCTCAAAATTCTCCGGTAACGATATATATTACTGATTTCGAAAGGAGTCTAATATTTTGTAATGCCTTTTAGTATTCAATTTGATTAATTTTATGTAATGTAGTACAATTTAAACGGCTGTTTTTGAAAAATTACTGCTAAAATTTAAAAAAATAAAATAGTATTTTTATAATAAGGGGTGACGAATTATGAAATTTTATAGACCGTTATTAAATCTTTCTCCAAGAGGTACAACAATATTTTTTTTAGCTATAGCAACTTTTGCAACGTTGTTTGTTTTATATTTTGGATTTATTGAATCATATGGTTATGTAAAAACTACAGCAGTTATAACCGAATTAAGTTATGAGGAGGATGAATCTGATGATTCAAAAAAGAAGGTATTGCCTAAGATTAATTATAAAGTAGGCGAAAAAGAATATAATGTGTTTCTTAAATCGGTCATGACATCGCCGTTTAAAGAAAAAAAAATAGGCTCAGAAATTAAAATTGAATACAATCCGGCCGATCCTTCAGTGGCAATCGAAGATTCAAGTGAATTTTTAATTTGCATGCTGATTATTGGATTAGTTTGTATTGCTATTCCGGTTTATATTCTTTTAAAAAACAGAAAGAAGCGAGAGCTGCTTAAAAGTCATCAGACTGAACCGATGTTTGGCGTGTCTAGAAAGTGCTCCGAAGAACGTAAACTTTATTTTGTTACAGATCTTGGCACAATAAAAGGTACTTGCCATATTGAGGATGCCGATCGAAAAATTCTTTATGAGGCTGTTTCAACCAAATTTTCCCTTTTGGCAGATTCCGAAATGGAATTCGTGGATCACATTTTAAACCACAGAACACCTCACTTGGTTGGAAAGGTCGTTACTAGTATTCATGAGAATACTAATAGGCATATGTGGGGACCAAACATTGATATTTTTGGTAATATTCAACCTGATTATTCTACTTTTGATTTTGATGGCAACGAAATTTGGGGATTACTTTACAAAAATGGTATTGAAATTAAAACAAATTTAATGTCATTAACAGGATGGATATCATATACCATCTATCGTGATGGAAAAGAAATTGCCCAAGCGATTAACAGCAGCAAGTTTGTTCATGAAGAAGATGCAGAGAAAAAGAAAATTAGATCGGCAATTCCGAATAGTGGTTTTTTTCGTATTACAACGAAAGAAAAGAATCTGGATGCGATTTTTCTGACACTTTTTTCAATAAGTAGGACTACGACACATTATTAACAATTACTTAATAAACTATAGTTCAATTTATATCTATTCGAGATTTTAGAAAAGTTATTAATAATATTTTGGCAGATATAGGTTTTATTTATAATTTTAACGCTGATGATTTAAATATAACTACAAAAGATTATAAAATTCATGATAAGCGCCATTTTTAGCCAACAACTCTTCATGCGCGCCTTCTTCGACAATCTCGCCATTTGAAAGCACTAAAATTCTTTTGGCGTTTCTTATGGTTGAAAGCCTGTGAGCTATAACTATTGTGGTTCTGTTTTCGGCGAGTTTCTCCATTGATTTTTGAATAAATTTTTCACTTTCATAATCTAAGCTCGAAGTTGCTTCGTCAAAAATTAAAATCGGCGGATTTTTCAAAAAAACCTGAGCAATGGCAATCCTCTGTCTTTGACCGCCAGAAAGAGTAAGACCTTTATTGCCGATTTTAGTTTCGTAACCATTTGGCAAATTCATTATAAAATCGTGTGCATAAGCTTTTTTTGCGGCTTCGATAATTTCTTCATCAGTAGCGCCGATTTTTCCAAAGAGAATATTTTCTTTTATAGTACCTGAAAATAAAAAAGTATCTTGATGAACAAAACCTATGTTTTCTCTTAAACTTTTAATTTTGATATTTTTCACATTAATATTATCGATTAAAATTTCACCGCTTAAAACATCATAAAATCTTGGTATCAAATTACAAATCGTAGATTTTCCGGAACCAGAAGCTCCGACAAGTGCAATATATTCGCCGGGATTAATTTTTAAACTTAAATTTTCAAATATAATTTTTTCTTTATTATAGCCAAAAAATATATTTTTGAATTCAATTTTGCCTTTAATATTTTCAAATTCTGTGGTATTTTCAAGATTTTTTATATTAGGTTTAGTTTCTAAAATTTTAATTATCCTGTCAAACCCAACAAGGCCGTCTTTTAAAAAATCATTTAATCTTATAATCCCCCACAAAGGCCCTTCAAGAATTCCAACATAAATCAAAAAAGTTACAACTTGGCTCATAGTCAAGTTATTTTTCAAAATAAAAATACCGCCAATCGCAGTAATAATCGGCGCCCACAAATAAATAAACGCAAGTATTCCCGAATAAAACACCGATTCGGTCGCATACATTTTATTTTTAGTTTTTAAATATTTTTCGTTACTTTTATTAAATTTATAAACCGCTATACTCTCGTTATTAAAAGACTGAACCGTGCGAATTCCTGATAAATTTTCTTCCAAATCCGAAACTAAATTTGAAAAAATTTCGCGTGAACTTGAATTTAATCTTTGAATTTTCGGCAAAAAGTACCACATAAAAATAAATATAAAAACAAACATTACGAATAAAATTAAAGCAAACTTCCAGTGAAAGAAAAATAAAAATGAAAATATACAAACAACCTTTATGATTGCATCCATCAAAATTTCAGGAGTATGCTTTAAAACAACTGAGATATTAAAGGCATCGTTAGTTATACTCGTCATTAACTTTCCAACTTTATGACTATCGAAAAAAGCAAAATCTTGAGTTTGAAGATGATGAAAAATTTCATTTTTTATATCAACTTCAATTTTAGCAGAATACAAATGCCCTTTGTGATAGCAATATTTATAAAAAAAATATCTTAAAGTTATAAAAAATAATATAACAATAATCAAATAGCATATAGTCTTAAAAGCTTCGCTTGCTTCAAAATTTATAACTTTGTCGGTTATAAATCTGCATATAAACGGTATAAAAGTATCAATCGATGAAGTAAGAATTGAAAAAATCAAACTTATTGTAAACTCTTTTTTATACGGCTTATAATACGAGATTATTTTTTTTAATTTTTGTATTATAATCACCACCTATTTAATATAAATTTATCAATACTCATCAAAATTTATCGTGTAATTTCTTTCGTAATCATTTATTTTAATTTTTATTTTTTTAGTTCCGCGATTGCCTTTAAAATAAAAAGTCTTGTTTGTAACGCTGGAATCTACTGTTGTACTCTTTTCTGAATCAAGTTCGCCATTTACGTATACTTTTATATTAACATCTTCATGAAATTCAGGCAAATCTGACCAATCAACGTTTAGAGCAACTGTTTTTTCTTTTTTAACCCCAGAACTTAAAGTTAATTTTACAGTTCCGTCATGCGAAATATACACGCCCGGCAGAGGGTCGATGGATATCACGGTATCTTTTTTTTCGTCGCTGTCTTCATATTTTATATCAGAAGAAATTTTAAGACCTAAACCAGAAAGCTCACTTTTTGCTTCATCAAATGACTTCCCAACAACATTCGGGACTTTAACATCAGAAGTTGAAGCTTTGTTTACATAAATTTTAACATTTGAATTTGCCGGAATTTTTGAATTTTCATAAGGTTCAACTGATTTTACTTTACCAATGGGGGAATTTGAATCGTTCACATACATAACTTCCGGAGTTAATCCTGCATTTGTTATTTTAGATTTAGCTTCCTCTTCGCTGAGCCCTACAACCATAGGCACCGCCACAGTAATTCCGGATGAATTTACTTTTAAAATAATCGAACCGTTGGCTTTTATCTGCTTTGAACCCGCTTTTGGGTCTTGGTCAATAATAATGCCGTCAGGTTGCGAAGCTTCATAAACCCGCTCAATTTTAAAATCAAATTTATATTTTTTATCATTTTGAACATCAGAAATTTGTCTTCCAATAAAATTGGGAACGTCCACATTTTTAGAATTACCATAAGAAGTAAACATTGTTATAAACATAAACACAAGTGCAAAAAGTACCAAAGCTGCTGCAATTCCGCCGGTTATTAAAAGTGCCTTTTTTTTTCTGGATTTTTCTTCCAATTTTTCCTCGTTAGGGCTTTCGGGCAACACTTTTGTAGGATTTTCATCTACAAAACAGTTATAACCAAATTTTACGTCTATATTTTTAGTAAATTTTTCGATATCTTCGAGCATACTTTCGGCAGCAAAATATCTTTTTTCGGGATTTTTCTGCATAGCTTTTAAAGTAATTTCTTCGAGCGCGGGCGGAATTGATTGATTTAAAGCTCTTGGCGATTGCGGCACAACCTGCATTTGCATTATCGCAACTGATACGGCGTTATCTGCTTCAAATGGTAATCGATTTGTAAGCATTTCATAAAGAACTATTCCAACAGAATAAATATCCGATTTAACGTCGGTTCTAAGTCCTTTCGCCTGTTCGGGAGAAATATAATGAACTGAACCGATGGTTTTATCAGTCATAGTTTGGGTTTCGTTGGTAAAAAATCTTGCTATACCAAAATCAGTAACTTTTACCACATTATCATCGGTTATCATAATATTTTGCGGTTTTATATCCCGGTGAATAACTCCGCGCGAATGAGCATGTGCTAGAGCTTTTAAAACTTGCGTAATAATCTGAACTGACTCTTTCCAATCAATTTGACCTTTTTTTGATATATATTCTTTTAAAGTAATCCCGGAAATATACTCCATGACTATATACTGAAAATTCGTGCCGAAACTTACGTTTAAAACTTTTACTATATTAGGATGCGACAAAACTGCTACAGCGCGAGATTCGTTTTTAAATCTTTTCATAAACTCGCTGTTGCCAAAATATTCATCTTTTAAAATTTTAATAGCAACGCTTTGAGCTTCAATAACATCGTAAGCCCTGTAAACAAGCGACATACCGCCAACGCCGATTAGTTCGTTAACTTCATATCTTGCATCTAATCTTTTGCCAATATATTTATCCATTTTTTAATCCCTCCCGAATTAAAAAATTAACGCAGCTGTTATATTATCAGTTCCGCCGTTTTGATTTGCGTTATTAATTAAAACGTCAATTGCTTTTTCTGGTGAATTTTTAGTTAATATATCATAAATTTCTTCATTTGATAAACAATTAGTAAGTCCGTCAGTACAAATCAAAATCTTATCATTATTTTTTATATTCATTTCGTAAAAATCAGGAGTCGAATTCGAACATCCTAAAGCTCGAGTAATTATATTTTTATTATTAGAATTTTGTGCTTCATCCGAAGTAATTTTGCCTTGCATCAAAAGCTCGTTTACGACCGAATGGTCACACGTGATTTGTTTAATTTTATTTTCAGAGATTAAATACGCTCTGCTATCTCCTACGTTTGCAACGTATAAATCATTATTTTGAACAAAAGTTACAACACAAGTAGTTCCTAAATCCGGAATTTTATTATCTGACTTTGCAATCTGCAATATTTTATCATTTGCACTTTTTATGCTTTCTAAAATTCGCGATTTAATTTCGAGTTTTTGATTTTTTTCAAAATAATCGCAAACTTCGAACGCAGCAGCCTTGCTTGCAACTTCTCCGCCCGACGTCCCCCCAATTCCGTCACAAACAATTACCAAGCAGGAATTATCTTGAAAATTTCTTATCTCTGCCCAATCTTGATTTATTTTTCTTATTTTTCCTATATCGCTTTTAAATATTGCTTTCAAAATTTTTACCTCCGATTGTTTTGGCCATTAGCTGACCACACGAAGCGCTGATATCTGAACCCAAAGTTCTTCTGACCGTAACGTTAATTCCCAAATTCATGAGCCAATTTGCAAAAATATGTATTTTTTCAATCGGCGACGAAATTAAAACACCAGATTTTAACTTATTTGCAGGAATCAAATTCACATGAAAAATCATATTTTTTAAAAACTTGGCCAAAAGTTCGGCATCAAGTTTAGAATCATTTAGATTATTCAGCATTATATACTCAAACGAAATGCGTTTGTTAGTTTTTTTGTTATAATATATACAAGCTTCACGCAACTTCTCAAGATCATAAGCTTGATTTATCGGCATTATATCACTTCGTAAATCGTTTTTCGCACTATGTAGCGAAACTGAAAGAGTAACACTCAAATTTTCGTCAGCAAATTTTTTTATTTTATCAGCTAAGCCGCATGTTGAAACAGAAATCCTGCGTGCTCCAATATTCATACCTTTTTGGCAAGTCGCGATTTTGATAAATTTAATAATATTTTCATAATTATCAAACGGTTCTCCAATCCCCATTAAAGTTATATTAGAAATATTTATGTTTTCAATTTTAGAAATTATTTGAACTTGAGTTAAAATCTCAGAAGCCGATAAATTGCGAGAAAAATTAAGTTCAGAATTAGCACAAAACTTGCAACGCATCTTACAGCCCACTTGAGTTGAAACACAAACCGAATTCCCAAATTTATATTGCATTAAGACAGACTCAACAATAGCGCCATCTTCAAAAATTATTGCAAACTTTTTTGTACCGTCTTGAGAAATTTCTTTTTTAATTATTTTTGCTGAAATTATTTTATATTTTTTATTTAAAAATTCTCTCAAATCTTTAGATAAATCAGTCATTTCGTCGAACGAACAAGCAAAATTCGCAAGCCATCTAAAAACTTGTTCAGCTTTGTATTTTTTTAGACCAAAAGATATAAAATCTTCGATTATTTCTTCGAGTGTCATAGATTTTATATCTTTTTTAATTTTATTATTATTATTATTAATTTCTTGCATGAGCGTACTTAAATTTATAATTTTTAATAAACTTTATTGATTCCGTAGCGGCAACCGCACCGTCTGCGACGGCCGTGACTATTTGCCTGAGATTTTTTTCACGGCAATCTCCGGCCACATAGACGCCTTCGATATTAGTAATGCAGCTTTCGTCAGACGCAAAATAACCTAGATTATTTGAACTAATTTCTGAAAACGCGTTATTTGCAGGCTCTTGACCGATTGCAATAAATACAGCATCTGTAAAAATTTCTTCTTTTTTATTATTTTTATTTAAAACTACTTTCTCGACTTTTTTATCACCTAAAATTTCATCAACAACAGTTTCGAACATTACTTTTATATTATCATGATTTTTTAAACTATCAGATAAAATTTTTTCACCTTTAAAATATTTTTTTCGAACAGCCAAAATTACTTCTTTGCAAATTCCGGATAAATAAAGTGCATCTTCAAGAGCCGTATTGCCACCACCTACGACAATAACTTTTTTATCTTTGAAAAAAAATCCATAACAAGTTGCGCAATACGAAACGCCTCTGCCCTTAAATTTTTCTTCACCCTTGCATTTTAAATTTCTTGTTTTTAAGCCCGTTGCAATAATCACGCTTTTGCATAAATATTCTTTGCCGTTGGAAGAAACAAGCATTTTCACATTATCGCTTAAATTTGAACTAATTATATCAGCATATTCAAAATTAACTCCAAAATTTTTAGCGCAATTAAACATATTTTCTGCAAGTTCAGCGCCCTTGATATTCACAAACCCAGGATAATTTGAAATTTCGCTGGTATAATTCATTTTTCCGCCGTAAAAATCGCGCTCTAAAATCAAAGTATCGATTCCGGCCCTTAGAGCATAAACCGCAGCAGATATCCCGGCAGGACCACCGCCGACTATTATTAAATCTTGCACGATAACTCCTAAATTATTTATTTAAACTACTGCAGTAGCACTTTTGATAAAATTTTCAAGCTGCTCATAACCCAAAGCGCCACTTGTTCTGTCAAATTCTTCGCCGTTTTTAAAAATAATGAAAGTCGGCACAGACGAAACATAATAATCACTGGCAATACCCTCGCAATCATCGACGTCTATTCCTATAAACTTAACTTGATTTTCAAATTCCTGAGATAATTTTTCAAAAACCGGCGCAATCATTTTGCAAGGTCCACACCAAGTTGCAAAAAATTTGGCCACAACCGGAACATTAGATTCTGAAATTATTTTTTGAAAATCTGACTTTTTATTAATCACATCAAGCATAAAAATACCTCCAAAAATAAAACATTTTTTGTTTATTTATTCCAAATAGGTGACATAGCACGCAGTTTTTTAACAATCGGCGGTAAAACTGAAATTATATAATCGACATCTTTCATAGTATTATTCACACCCAAAGTAATTCTGAGCGAGCCGTGAGCAACTTCGTGGCTAAGACCGATTGCCAATAAAACATGACTGGGGTCAAGCGAACCCGAAGTACACGCAGAACCTGACGAAGCACATATTCCCAAAGCATCAAGATTCAAAAGTATTGACTCGCCTTCGATGCCTTTAAAACAAAAACTGGCGCTTCCGGGAGTTCTTAAATTAGGATGCCCCGTGAGTATAGTTTCTTCTATCAAAAGAATATTGTCAATAAGCTTTTTTTGCATATTTTTAAGTTTTGCCTGATTCGATTCCAAATTATTCGTATTTATCTCAAGCGCTTTGGCCATTCCCATAATAGAAGCTATGTTTTCAGTCCCGCCGCGCTTATTTTTTTCCTGAGCTCCACCATGAACAAAAGCTGGCAAATTTGTGCCTTTTTTTACATATAAAAATCCTATACCCTTCGGACCATTAAACTTATGTGCAGAAGCCGAAAGCATATCAATTCCTAAGTCTTTAACATCGATTTTAATATGCCCGACAGCTTGAACTGCATCTGTGTGAAATTTTATATTTTTTTTCTTACAAATACTTGCGAGATATTTAATAGGCTGAATAGTCCCGATTTCGTTATTAGCAAACATAATCGAAACAAGTTTAGTATTATCTTGCAAAGCACTTTCAAGAGTTTCCGGCAAAATCATACCAAATTTGTCAGGTTTTAAATAAGTAACTTGAACGCCGTTATTTTCTAAAAATCTGGCAGAATGTAATATCGCATGATGTTCTATCTGCGAAGTAATTATATGTTCATTACTGGAAAATTTTACAGAAGATTTTAATGCCCAATTGTCAGATTCTGTTCCGCATGAAGTAAAAAAAATCTCGTCGGGCTCGGCATTTATGCATTCTGCAATAATTTTTCTTGATTTTTCTAATTCTTGTTTTGCCTGTATACCAAGAGAATAAATGCTCGAAGCATTGCCAAAATGATTTTCTAAAAATGGCTA
>CAMNDS010000028.1 GCA_946535695.1 uncultured Clostridia bacterium
AGGCCTAGAGAAAATACGTTAATTTTAATCAGATATTCTCTCCGGCGATGCCGGAGAGAGCGCTTCTGATTTAATTTTTAAGTTTCGAAAGAAGTCTATTATTAATCAAAAAAAATTTATTTATAATACTTTTTCGCCAAATCAAAAAATTCAGATTGAGAATTTATTAATTTTGCATTTTTGCCAAAAATAAGTCTATGATATTCACCTTTATTATCCATTTCACGTGCATTAACATTATCTTCAAGCATGATTCTTAACATATTTATAATTCTTGATTTTACATCAAAGTCTTCAATCGGAAAAAGTGCTTCAACACGCTTATCTAAATTTCGCTTCATTATGTCAGCACTGCCAACATAAACCTTACTATTTTCGGCATTTTCAAAATAAAAAATCCTGCTGTGTTCTAAAAGTCTGCCAACAATACTTCTGACTCTTATATTTTCACTCAAATTTTTAATCTTAGGAATAAGTCCGCAAATGCCTCTCACTATTAAATCAATTTTAACATTTGCACACGAAGCTTCGTATAATTTATCTATTATTTCCTTGTCAATCAATGCGTTAACTTTAAAAATAATTCTACTTTTAATATTTTTTTTAGCATTTTTTATTTCGTTATCAATAAGTTCTAAAATTGATTTTCGAGTCCCGTGAGGCGAAATAATTAATTTTTTATAATCTTTATTTTCTGAATATCCTGTTAAACAATTAAATAAATTTGCGGTATCTTCGCTGATTTTTTTATTACTAGTAAAAAGACCAATATCAGTGTAATATTTAGCGGTAATATCATTATAATTGCCAGTGCCCAGATGTACGTATCTGCGAATGTTGTTGCCTTCTTTTCTAATTATCATAATTGCTTTACAGTGAATTTTATAACCTGGAATTCCGTGAATAACATGGCAACCGCTTTTTTCAAGCTTTTGAGCCCAAATTATATTATTTTCCTCATCAAATCTTGCTTTTAATTCAACAAAAGTAGTAACTTGTTTGCCATTTTCAACTGCCTGAATCAGAGCATCAATAATTGGAGAATTGCCTGAAACTCTATAAAGCGTTTGCTTAATCGCAATAACGTTTGGATCTATAGCAGCTTGCCTCACAAATTCCACAACAGCGTCAAAACTTTCGAACGGATGGCAAACCAGAACATCTTTTTTCCTTATTACATCAAAAATTTTACCGTCTGATAAATTTTTAAAAACCGAAACAGGCTCTTGCCTTGCAAACTTTAAAGAATTATCCCAAGACTCTCTATAAAATTTTGATAAAAAGCTCAAATCAATTGGTCCAAAAGCTTCATAGACATCATAACTTTTAATTTTAAGATTTTTCATCAAAAATTTTTTAATTTTTTTATCACCGTAATCAGAAATTTCGAGCCTCACAACGTCGCCTCGCTTACGCTTTTTAATCGTGCGTTTAACTTCTTGCAATAAATTCTCGGTATCTTCGTTAACGTCCAAATCAGAATTTCTGGTCACCCTGAAAATTCTTGAAGAACGCACTTTATAAATCTCAAAAATATTACAAATCTCGCTTTCGATAAGCTCTTCGAGCAACACATAAAAATTACCTTCACCCGGCAATTTTATGTACCTTTTGAGCACACTCGGAATTGAAACCACGCCAAAAAGCCTGCGGTCGCGCTCATCGGCAAGCTCAACTGCAATATTCAAATTTTTCCCGACCAAAAACGGGAATGGTCTGCCGACATCAATTGCAAGCGGCGTAAGAACCGGATAAATAGTATTTTTAAAATAATCTTTTAAAAAAATTCGCTGGGAATCGTCAACTTCATGCATAGATAAAAATTTAATGCCGAATTTTTTCAGTTTAGGCAGCAAAAAGCCGTTATAACACTTATATTGTTTTTTATAAAATTTATGCATTTTTTTTCTAAGCTTTTTAAATATTTTTTTTGCTTTCATACCATAAATATCTTTTTTTCTAAAGTTTTTAACTATTCTTTTTATTAATCCCGAAACTCTGACCATAAAAAACTCATCCAAATTCGAAGCTGAAATCCCTAAAAATTTTGCACATTCCATAATAGGATGGCTAAAATCGTTAGCCTCCTCTAAAATTCGTGAATTAAACGAAAGCCAACTAAGCTCTCTATTATTATAAATAAACTTATTTTTTAATTTTTTCTTACTCAAACTATTCACCTCAATTCAACTAATTAGCACAAATAAAAAAAATACCAGATATACGGGTATTGTATTATTTTTGACAAAAATTGTCAAGCTTTCACATTTAGTTTTCAGCCAAAAAACACAAAAAAAATCGAAAATATTCAGGCAAATTCGATAAAAACTCCATATTTTTATGAGTTATAGGGTGCTCAAATACTATTTTTGCCGCGTGTAAACATTGACCATTTAAAAATTCAGGGTCATTTTTCGCTCCATAAACAATATCCCCCGCCAAAGGATGCCCCATATAAGACGAATGAACCCTTATTTGATGCGTTCTGCCGGTTTCGAGAAAAAATTTTACAAAAGAATATTTTTTAAAAACTTTTAAAGTTTTATAGTGAGTAACAGCACTGCGCGAATTTAAATCTGTAACCGCCATTTTTTTCCTATCCTTTTTATCCCTGCCAATCGGCAAATCAATTGTACCTGACAAAAATTTAAAACTTCCGTGAACTATACCCAAATATTCTCGCTTAGCAGTTTTATTTTTTATCTGATTTGCTAAATTTTCATGCACAAAATTATTTTTTGCAACAAGTAAAAGTCCGCTGGTATCTTTATCTAATCTATGAACAATCCCCGGCCGAAAACTCCCATTGATATTCGAAAGAGCAGATTTGCGATAAAGCAGAGCGTTGACAAGTGTATCATTATAATGCCCCGCGGCAGGATGAACAACCATCCCCTTTGGCTTGTTTATCACCATCAAAAATTCATCTTCGAAAACTACATCAATTGGAATATTAACTGCTTCAATTTTATTAGAATTTAAATCATTATTCCTCATTAAATTGATACAAATTTCGTCACCAATTTTGGGAATATAATCTTTTTTTTCTCGTCTATCATTTACTAAAATATTCCCAATATTTAACATTTTGACAACTAACGAGCGACTTAAAAACGAAGTCCGCCTTGAAATAAACAAATCAAGCCGCGTAATTTTATCAAGCGAACTAACAACAATTTTAAAAAACTCATTATTGTCTTGATTTATATGATCTAACATCACAAGAAGACTCAGGTACGCTAACTTCAGATACTACATCATCACAAATAAAACGCATTTGCTCATAATCTCGCCCACTTTTTTCATGGTCGTACCCAAGCAAATGTAGCAAACTATGAGCAGTCCAACGCACTATTATATTCTGAAGTGGCATAAAATAAAGCTTAGCTTCCTCCAACGCTTTCTCAAGCGATAAGATAATATCACCTAAAATTTTTGCACCATTTTCAGGATTAATTTCATAATCGCCATCCTTAATTGCAGGAAACGAAAGCATGTCCGTAGGAACATCCTTTCCCCTGTATTGTTTATTTAAACTTTGAATGTAATCATTATCAACAAAAACAACACTCACATCTGCAGAATGATTGAACTTTTCGCGCACAAGAACCGAGTTACACGCTCGGCGCACAAGTAACCTCAAGCCAAGTGGTAGCTCCATAATAGTTTGCTTTTCAACAATAGTAACTTTGTAAATATATGCCACAAAAACCTCACCATTAACGCTTTGAAAACTGGGGGCGCTTACGAGCAGCTTTCAAACCATACTTTTTACGCTCTTTCATGCGCGGATCTCTTGTTAAAAAACCATGAATTTTTAAACCATGATGATACTTTTCTTCATCCAAAGAATTAAGAGCGCGTGCAATTCCGTGACGAATAGCTCCCGCCTGTCCCGTCAAACCTCCGCCCGAAACATTACAAACAACGTCAAATTTCGTGAGCACATCGAAAAGCTCCAACGGCTGCTTAACCACCATTTGAAGAACCCTTGACTTAAGATATTCACTAAGTTCCAAATTATTAATTCTTATTTTGCCACTGCCCAAAAACAAATTAACTCTGGCAACCGATTTCTTTCTTCTTCCTGTTCCACCAGAACATGCACTCAAATTCATTATGCTACCCTTACCTTTCTAAATCTATTCCAAGATTTAAATTTTTCAGAATCTTTAAATTCCGAACCAACACATAAATTAAGGCGTTTCATTTGCTTTCTCCCCAACGTGTTCGAAGGAAGCATCCCACGGATTGCCCACTCAAACACTTTGCAAGGATTTTTACTCATAACATCCGAATAATTTATGGTTTTCAAATGACCAATGTAACCAGTATACTTATATCTTTTTTTATTTTCAAGTTTTTTACCAGTCAAAATTACTTTATCGCAATTAATTACAGTGACAAAATCGCCGCAATCAACGTGAGGAACAAAAATTGGCTTTTCTTTTCCTCTCAAAATTGACGCCACTTGCGCCGCGACTCTGCCAAGCGGCAAATTTTTGGCATCGATAACATATCTTTCTCTTGAAACGCTCGAGCCCTTAGGCATAAAACTATCTGACATTTTAAAAATCCCCCCATCATCAAGTGTTCCGAATTATAATGCGCAAAATATTTTTTGTCAAGTCATTTTTTCAAAATTTTTTGGAATAAACGGCAAAATTTATTTTTAGCACTAAATTTTAAAATTAGATTTCTTTCAAAACTTAAAAATTAAATCAACAGTAGAAAGATTTATACCAATTATCCATTGTAACAATAATATTCACTATATTTTTCTATATTTTTTTCCGGTGTAAATCTAAAAGTAAAGCCAAGCGCACCTAACAATTCAATTTTGATGTTTTTAATCTTTTTACTATCTTCAAATTCAACGATTTTATATCCACATTTCAAACCAAGAGAACTAAAAAATTCGCTCAAACTATTATACCTGTTGAATTGATGAACGCCACCAAAACAATTAAATTTTAACACACCAGCAAGCACAATTTTACCATTTTCAACTCTATATTTTGGCTGATAACAATTTATGTGTCCTTCACCGCTTCCGCTAGTTTTACTAATAGCAGCTAAGCGATAAGATTCTCCATTAATCTCAATTTTACCGTTTTCATCCATTGTGGTAGTATCTTCTTCTAATTTAACTACTTCACCATTGGAGTCTCTAATAATTTGACGCTCAGAAAGTCCTACTAACCCAAGTTTTTTAACATCATCTAATTTGAAATTCCATTTTTGTTCTCCCAAATTAATTGTTTCATTTGATTTAATGTTGTTTTTTCTGTCTTCATTTATTTTTGCGACCTTTTCCACAAGCTTATCGAGGCCAATATTGGTGTGTTGCTGCGACCAATTGGCAAAAATCGATTTACAACCAAATGCTTTTAAAAACGGGCGTGTTCCCGTAAAACATCCGATTACTTCTGAAAACCTTCCGGCAGAAGCGTCCCTATCCAATAATTCCCCACCACACATTTTCCTTTCGTATTGATACTCTTCATCATTTGGTTGATCAACTACTTCGTACTTGGCTTTGTTCTCATTATGAAAATCATCGGGAATAATTTGAAAACTTTGATTAGGATCAGCTTTTTGCTGCCTTACAAACAAATTGCATAATTCTTTAAAACCACATGACCATCTTTCTACCTCATGGCCATGTTCTGTAGTGTAAAAAGTATCAAAATTATTAACTTCATTGTTTGTTATTTCACGTTCATTTTCCGGCACATTTTTAATGTAATATCCCAAAAATATTTTAGCTATTTCCTTGACTTCCATTTTTGCAACTTTTTCATATATTTCTACATCTTCAGGCGCAAACATGTTGTAAAGTGATGACAAGAAAAAGCAGTTGCCGTTTTGCCAATGATAAACCGGGATTACTCCTTTAAAAGGATAATTAACATTTTTAAAACCAGGCTTTACTGCATCTTTTTTCCCTCTTAAACTAAAATACAATGTAAGAGGCAAAGCAACGACAGCAGCGCTGGCTACACCAATACCACCCAACTTTAAATAATCAAAATAATCAAATGCCGACGCATACTGTGCAGGCACACTTCTACTCATTGCAGACACACTTTTACCCACAGACATTAACCCTAATAACACGGCTAAAGCTTTTTTTTTGTTTTTATTCATAATATCAACCTCCTAAATTTAACCGATTGGTACTATTATACGATATAAAAAATAAAAAATCAAGCATAATATCGAAAAAAATGAATTAAAATAGTAAAATTTTTTATTTGATGCACCAAATGAGAATAAACTTTTTTCGAAACTTACAAATTAAGGTGTACTCTCTCCAACACTTCCGGGAAAATATCTATACCGTTTTTGAAAGAATAGACTTCTTTAGAAACCAGTGATTATATTCTCTCCGGCGGCGCCGGAGAGAACATTTCTGTTTTAATTTTCAAGTTTCGAAAGAAATCTAATCTAATGCTAAAAGACAAGATAAGAACATATTTTTAAATTTATACATAAGATATAATGATGGATTTTTACCATACAATGAAAAAAAGGAGTTGTAAACTATGTTAAATTGTTCAGACCCTTGTGATGAATGCAAACCGAAGGCACAAAAAATGAATTGTAGTATTTCTTGTCATCAAAGACCTAAAAATAACTGCCAAATTTGTGAGCATGAATCTCAGAAAAACCAATGCAGCTGCCACAAAGATATAAATGAAGTAAAATGCAAAATGGTCTGTGAAAAAAATGAACCTGAATGTTCTTGCGGCAAAGAAAGCAAAAAAATTTCTTGTAAAATTTCTTGTGAAAAAGAAGAAAAGCCAAAAAGATGTGAATTTTGTGGTCGAATTATTTTTTCAAAACATGAATAAACTAAAAAATTCTTTCTCCATTACAATTACTAATGGAGAGGAATTTTTTAATCATTCAAATATTTTACCGGGTTTAGAAGTTTGTTTAACTATCTTTTCGTTGGTTTTACAATTATAACTTTCATCGCCAATTTTATATATATCATTATCATCATCATTAACGTTGTGGTAGTATGAGAATTCAAAAAAATTACAATGATTATTCGAAAAATTAATGCAACTCCTATCACGCCACTTACTATGTTGAATCATAATTATTTTATCCAAATTCAAAGTAACATTAGGATCATTATTACAATGAGCTTTATCAGGCTCAAATTTAATATTGATATTTAAAAAATTAGTAGAATGACCACAAACTTGAAACATTATTCTCCCGGTTTTAAGACAATCGATGAATTGTTGAAAACGACTTCTAAATCGTCTGCCCATTTTCGGTTCATCAACTGGAAATAGATTTAAGATTTCGTTTTCATGCTTTAAAATAATGGTTAGTGATAACTCAATTCTCTTATTAAAATTTTCTAATTCTTTATCTTTCAGATACGTATCATTCAGTTTTAAAACTTCTGTTAATTTCTCCACAAAATTCTTCACAGCCTCCTCATCACTCATTACTTTAATATTTTCTTGATTTAGATTTATTTTCGAGTCCATTTTTTGGTTTTCTACATCAGTGTTATTATCTTTTTTAGGATTATTTGATATTTCATCAATGTTGTTATTATCTTTATTTTTTTTACCAAAGCATTTAAAACCTAAAATTGTTAACGCAGCCGCGGTGGCAACTGTTAATGTACTGCCAATGCCAACCCCTAATCTATGATCTTTAACCCAATTAACAAATCCTTTATTCAAATTCTTATCGCTCACCCCCACTACTGTCGCAAGGGTTTGCTGGCTTTGAGCCTCATTTTTATTTCTCGCCTGAGTTCCGCCACTTAAAATTGATGCACACGCAAGTGCAAAAGCTAACTTCTTTCTTCTAAATTCCTTCATAATAACCACCTCTACAAATTTAAAAATTCGTAATACGTATTGAAATCATAAGCATTAATTCCATTGTAAAATATAAAAATCAGTTTGTCAAGAAGATCACTACGGTATTACTAAAAAAATAGATATTCCCTCCGGCACCGCCGGAGAGATACTGATAATATTTTTGAAAATTTCAAAGAACATTAAAAAAAAAATTAGCATATTATAATATTATGAATCGTTAAATTCGATTCAAATTTGAAAAATAAAGGAAGTAAAAAAGGAGATAAAATGGCTATAATCACATCAATAAACAATGTTGCGAGTGCATCATTTAACGGGAATACGATAGAGAGTAATAACGTTACAACTCAGCTGGAATTAGACCCTACTGTTACTAAATCGGTTGATAAAGCTACCGCTGCGATTGGCGAAGTTTTGACTTACAGTATTGAAATAGCGAATATTTCTGAGCTTGCAATGTCGAACGTTGTTTTTTCGGATAGCGTGCCTGTTGGCAGTAATTATATTACAAATTCATTTACTGTTAATGGAACATCTGCTACACCTACTGTAACCGGCAGCACACTCAGTTATAATATTCAAAATATTCCGGCCTCAAGCACTGCAACAGTTTCGTTTCAGGTAATAGTAATCGGTGGCGAAGTTTAATTTTTTTGATAGTGCGGTAAAAAAAGGTCTAAACTTGTTTGGGCTTAAAAATTATACAGTTAACGTAACTTATGCACTGGAAACTCGGGCAAAAATAACTTTTGGCGAAAAAACGATAAAAAGTAATTTTGCTAAAACTATCATCTGGCCATCAAAAAAAATTTTAATTTAAAAAAAGTCCTTCATACGAAGGGCTTTCTAAAATATTAAAAAATTAATCAATTTTAAATGAAACATCAATTGGAGAATTTAAAGTTAGACAATGAATTTTCTTATTGTCAATTTCTTTATCTAAAAAAGTAAAAACTATTTTTTCGTCATTTTTTAATTTAAACGATGCGTAACCCAACTCATCATAATCCACAGCTATAAAACTTTCCAACTCAAGTTTTCCAGAAAAAATATCTTTCAATTTATTTACAATCGACAAAATTTTACTTTTATCATCTTTATCTTTCCCTGCTACAACCGCAAGTTCTTCTGCGTTATTAAATTTATTTTTTAATTTTAATAAATCATCACTAAATCCTTTTTTATTCTCCTCTATCG
>CAMNDS010000029.1 GCA_946535695.1 uncultured Clostridia bacterium
ATTCGATTGATTTTTCAACCGTCAGACGTGGGCTGGATATAATAATTAAAGAAGTACAAAGACTTTCAGGGATAGTCGATGCAATTCTTGATTTTTCCGTTGTTGATAGCGGCAGAATGGTGCTGAATAAGGAAAAGATAGATATTTTGGCCGAAGTTGAAGATGCTGTTTATATATTTAAAGAACAAGCTTCGGTTGAACAAAAAAAATTGATATACAATGAACCTAAAACCCCTCTTTATGTTTATGGTGACCGTTCTAAATTAAAACAAGTTTTTATAAATATTATAGACAATGCACTAAAATATACTAAGGCTAATGATTCAATTAGTGTTAACGTTTCTGAAAAAGATAACAAAATTCTAATAGAAATTACAGACAATGGCTGTGGAATAGAAAAATCTGAAATACCCAATATTACTCAAAAATTTTTTAAAGCCAATAGCACAAAGTGCGGATTTGGTATAGGTTTGGCCATCGTAAAAGAAATAATTTACAATCACAATGGTACTCTTAAAATTTTAAGCGAAAAAAATGTTGGTACCAGTGTTATTATTTCATTGAATCAAATTAAAGAAAGAAGTGATAATTAATTGAATCTTTTTGAAGTTTATAAAATCGCACTTGATATGCTAAAAAATAAAACTGAAGCAGTTATATTAATTGAAGAAATTTTTGGATTTAACAGAATTGACATTAGTTTGAATTATAATTTTGAAATTAATGAAAATAGTAAAAAAGTTTTTTTTAATTATTTAAATCGGATAAAATATGGTGAACCTATACAATATGTTTTGGGTAAAACGTTTTTTTTAGGTTTAGAATTAAAAGTTGGTCCTGGAGTTTTTATTCCAAGACCGGAAACTGAGTTGTTAGTTGAATACATATTTAAAAATTTTAAAGAAGATTTTTCAGGCAATATTATTGATTTGTGTTCCGGTTCTGGCGCAATTGCTATTTACCTAAAAAAATATTTAAAAAATGCAAAAATTTGGGCAATTGAAAAATCTCCAGAAGCTTTTGATTATTTAGTTGCAAACACAAAAACAAATAATGTTAAAATAAAATATATTTTAGGAAATATATTCGAAAAATTTTCGGAATTTAATAACAATAAATTTGACATAATAATATCAAATCCACCTTACATAAAAACGGGAGACATAGAAAAACTTGATAAAAATGTTAAATTTGAACCTTACATTGCATTAGATGGTGGTAAAGATGGGCTTGAATTTTATAGGAATATTCTTAAATTTTGGCTATCAAAACTCAAGAAAAATGGTATAATAATATTCGAATTGGGGATAGGCCAGCATATTGAAGTTAAAAAAATGTTTAATAATTATGAGTTTAAAAATACAACTATACTAAAAGATTTTTCAAATATTGAACGAATTATAATAGCTAAACAGTAAGAACCTGTCTAAAATCTCGAATAGATAAAAATTGAGCTATAGTTTATTAAAGGTATTGACAGAGATATTAAAGTTTGAAATCTGAGAGTATTTAGAAAAAGCTAAAAAAGCAATGAGACCAAGGAAAGTGGATCTCTACGATGTTTTTTGTGCGATCTTATGTATTGAAAACAGGATGTCAGTGGAGAAATTTATCAAAAGATTTTCCGAGTTGGAAGTTGGTACACTATTATGGCATTGATAAAAAAAAAGATATTTTTTCCGGCATTGCCGCAAGAAATTCTGTCATTTCCATCCATTTTTATCAATATCTTAAGCATTTTTAAATGGATATTCAAATTTGAAAACATCGTTTCCTTTGTAATTAGGTGAATAACTGATTGATATTTGATCAGACACATATGATTTTGTTACATTTATAAACTGGTAATCATATTCGTCTTGTGCATTTGTGTGATTAACTACAATGCTTAGTTGCGCATCATAATTTACCGTGCCTTTTTTAAATTTAACGTCAAAATCTTTCTCCGGATCTAAAATTCTTTGTTTACCTGAAAGAAAATCCAAAAGCTCGAATATATGCTTTGTATCAAATTTTTCCGCTGTTGTTTTATTTTTATTAGCATTAAGTTTCCATAACCTCGGAGATATTGTTTTGGTTTCGCTGTTCAATTTGACTTGACTTAACTCTCGTAAAAAAGCATAAAGCACATCTAAGAGTTCTTTTGCGCCATTATATTTTTCTTTTATTTTATTCGCTTCAGCTTGCAGTAATTCGTAAAATGTTTTACCTTGAATTTCTTCCTTTTTGGTTTTGTTTTCAAAAATTTTAATGTCTTTATCATTATTTTCACCATTATTTAATTTACTAAGATTATTACTTTTCTTTTGGTTTTTATTTTTTTTGTTATTTAGTTCCTGGCTTTCATTGTTTTTACCTAAATATTTAACACTTACAACTGTCAACACAGTCACCAAAGCGGCCATTAATGAACCTCCAACTACTAATGGCCAGTGGTTTTTAACCCAGTTCAAACCCCCTTTATTCGAACTTTTATTAATTTGCCCACTGAATGTCACCAGTGGTTTTTCGTTTTGACTTTGGTTTTTATTTATAGCCAAAGTTTTACCACCTAAACCGGATGCACAAGCAAGTGCAAGTGCTATTTTTTTTCTAATTGAATCCCTCATGAAAGTCACCTCAAAAATAAAATTTATAAAGCCAATGTAAAGTCATATATCTTTTTAATTATACAACACTTGAGAAAAATTATCAAGTCTAGGCGTTAAAAAAAGATAGATATTTCCGGCACTATTGAAAAATTTTTTTCATTTCGGTGCCCAAAGGGCTTGTATAATTTATATTTTTATGTTAGACTTCGACATAATCCAAGTATTTTGATTGGAGGGGATTTTTTCTAAAAATAATTTTTTCAAATAAAGAAAAATTTGCATAATTTATATTTTTGTGATATAATTAAGTTGAATCAGTTATTCTTAACGAATCTCTGAGAGTTATATATAATAGTAATTTTAATTTTTTTACGTTATAGGAGGAGTTATTATGAAAAATAATAAAAATAGGTTTGAAAAAATTTTGGCGGCAGGGCTTGCCGTAGGTAGTCTGTATGGTGGTGAGGCAGGTGCTGCGAATGTTAAAAGGCCAATTAATGCTGTATCCAAAATTGTAAATAACGATAACAAGAATATTGTTGATAAAATTTTGTCGAATCCATATGCAAAATTGCTTATTGCTAGTGGGGCGCTCATTGCTGGAGGGAAGGCATCATATGATATTGGTCGTGGAATAGTTAAGTTGTTTAAAAACAACAAAGTCGATTTTCAAAAAGTTAAAATAAGTGACCTAAAGAGTGATAATATCGTTATTGGTTCTGGGAAAATTTTGTTTGCTGTCGATGTTATTGGTGGTAAAGATAATGTCAATTTTGAAGATTTTCAAGAGTCGAATGCATTGTTGAAATCGGCCGAATTTAGTAAATTATATGATGGTACTAAAGAGCAGTTTATTAGTGGAGTTAGTGAATATCGTAAGTTCTTTGTTGACCACGATGGAAAAATTAAAGTCAGCGAGCTGACATGGGAATCCCTAGATAATGCATTGACTGGAAATAAAACAAGGAAAATTTATTACTTGATCGATGCTGAAGATACAAAAAATGGCGACGCAGCTAATGCAGATAACAAGATTGGCCTCACAACCGATACGGTATTTGAATGGAATGGTATAAAGTTTAAAGTAAAAAATCCTGAAATTGCCAAGTTAGAACAAACAGTGTTGGTTAAAAATATGGTTTCTGGATGTGTGTGTAATAATGATGAATTATCATTAAAAGGAGATGATATTGAGATTATTAGTCGTGGGAATGTGTCTTATAAAGATATGGAAGGAGACGATCAAAGAGGCGCATTAGAACATGTAGCAAATGGTTTGTTCGGAAAAGGTGAAACTCCTTCATTTGCATTAAAGTTTTTTAAAATTCCTAACGAAGTTGTTAAAATCGGACGTCACAATATTAATGATGTTAAAGAAGACGAAGAGAAACAAGAAAAGAAACAAGAGGATTTCGAATAAATAAGTAAAAATAACTCTCTCCGGCTCTGCTGGAAAGAGTTTTTTTATTTTTTTGGATATTAATAACAATAGATTTATTTCGAAACTGGAAAATTAAATTCAAAATACTATCTCCGGCGGCACCGCAGAAAAATATACATGTAAATAATTTTTCATGAACCTATATTCCTATTCAACTTCTGCTGTAAAATCATTAATTTTTTTAATTATACAACACTTGAGAAAAATTATCAAGTCTAGGCGTTAAAAAAAGATAGATATTTCCGGCACTATTGAAAAATTTTTTTCATTTCGGTGCCCAAAGGGCTTGTATAATTTATATTTTTATGTTAGACTTCGACATAATCCAAGTATTTTGATTGGAGGGGATTTTTTCTAAAAATAATTTTTTCAAATAAAGAAAAATTTGCATAATTTATATTTTTGTGATATAATTAAGTTGAATCAGTTATTCTTAACGAATCTCTGAGAGTTATATATAATAGTAATTTTAATTTTTTTACGTTATAGGAGGAGTTATTATGAAAAATAATAAAAATAGGTTTGAAAAAATTTTGGCGGCAGGGCTTGCCGTAGGTAGTCTGTATGGTGGTGAGGCAGGTGCTGCGAATGTTAAAAGGCCAATTAATGCTGTATCCAAAATTGTAAATAACGATAACAAGAATATTGTTGATAAAATTTTGTCGAATCCATATGCAAAATTGCTTATTGCTAGTGGGGCGCTCATTGCTGGAGGGAAGGCATCATATGATATTGGTCGTGGAATAGTTAAGTTGTTTAAAAACAACAAAGTCGATTTTCAAAAAGTTAAAATAAGTGACCTAAAGAGTGATAATATCGTTATTGGTTCTGGGAAAATTTTGTTTGCTGTCGATGTTATTGGTGGTAAAGATAATGTCAATTTTGAAGATTTTCAAGAGTCGAATGCATTGTTGAAATCGGCCGAATTTAGTAAATTATATGATGGTACTAAAGAGCAGTTTATTAGTGGAGTTAGTGAATATCGTAAGTTCTTTGTTGACCACGATGGAAAAATTAAAGTCAGCGAGCTGACATGGGAATCCCTAGATAATGCATTGACTGGAAATAAAACAAGGAAAATTTATTACTTGATCGATGCTGAAGATACAAAAAATGGCGACGCAGCTAATGCAGATAACAAGATTGGCCTCACAACCGATACGGTATTTGAATGGAATGGTATAAAGTTTAAAGTAAAAAATCCTGAAATTGCCAAGTTAGAACAAACAGTGTTGGTTAAAAATATGGTTTCTGGATGTGTGTGTAATAATGATGAATTATCATTAAAAGGAGATGATATTGAGATTATTAGTCGTGGGAATGTGTCTTATAAAGATATGGAAGGAGACGATCAAAGAGGCGCATTAGAACATGTAGCAAATGGTTTGTTCGGAAAAGGTGAAACTCCTTCATTTGCATTAAAGTTTTTTAAAATTCCTAACGAAGTTGTTAAAATCGGACGTCACAATATTAATGATGTTAAAGAAGACGAAGAGAAACAAGAAAAGAAACAAGAGGATTTCGAATAAATAAGTAAAAATAACTCTCTCCGGCTCTGCTGGAAAGAGTTTTTTTATTTTTTTGGATATTAATAACAATAGATTTATTTCGAAACTGGAAAATTAAATTCAAAATACTATCTCCGGCGGCACCGCAGAAAAATATACATGTAAATAATTTTTCATGAACCTATATTCCTATTCAACTTCTGCAATACCACTTTGATCACAAATTGCAAAAATTTGACAGAAATAATTTTTATTTTTGTCAAATAGAAATTTCGAGAGCTTTGTTGTATGTATAAACATCAAAATGATATTTATAATTCAAAGCTTCATTAATGTCTATATCCACAACCTTATTTTTCTTAACCGCAATTACTTTGTTATAAATCCCATTTTCAATGAGTTCTACAGCATAGCAACCCATTTTGACGGCCAGTGCCCTATCCGCGGCCGTAGGAGAACCTCCGCGCTGGACATATCCTAAAATCGTAGCTCGGGTCTCAATTCCTGTTTTTTCCGAAATATCTTTTGTTATTTTATTTATTATCTTAAGTCCTTCAGCAACTATTATAATAAAATGTTTTTTACCCATTTTTTGAGTAAAATTTATTTTTTCTATAACGTCACGCTGAAAATCAAAAGGACATTCAGGAATTAAAATTGCGGTCGCACCGACTGCGATTCCGGTTTGGAGTGCTATATTACCGCACTTTTTGCCCATTACCTCTACAACGCTACATCTATCGTGTGCTTGAGCTGTATCTCTTATTTTATCTATCATAGACATAGCAGTATTGACCGCAGTATCAAACCCAATCGAATTTTCACTACAGGAAACATCATTATCAATAGTGCATGGAATACAAACGCAATTTATACCGTTGTCTATTAATTTTTTTGAACCTTTTATAGAACCTTCACCACCCAAAACAATAACAGTATCAATATTTAGATCTTTACAATTTTTAACAGCCTTTCGAGTTCCTTCATCAGTATAAAATTCCGGGCTTCTGGTTGTATAAAGAATAGTTCCACCACGCTCTATTATATCCGAAACAGTTCGTATACTCATTTCAAAGATATCTTTATTTATAAGTCCGCCATAACCTCTGCGTACTCCCAAAACACGGATCCCTTTTGTAATCGCAAGCCTTACAATCGAACGCACTGCTGCATTCATACCAGGCGCGTCACCGCCACTTGTTAAAACAGCTATTGTTTTAAAATTCAAACTTAACCTCTATGGACAAAAAAGAATTTAGTCTGAAATTTTAGTATATATACTGAAAAAAGTAAAATAATTTTTTCGAAGAATTGCAAAACATAAACAAATTTTTTCTCCGGAAGCCCTTTTCCTTCAAACAATTTTATTTTATCATCTTTTTCTACTTTTTAACTGAAAAATTAAACTGAAAGCGCTCTCTACGGCGGTGCCGGAGAGAACATCTGTTACCAGTTTCGAAAGAAATCTATTAAAAGAAATAGTGGAAGAGGGCATGGCTAAAAATAAAATGTCGCCATATATTTTGCATTCTCTTGCGTTACTGTCATACATAATTTATTATCATCATCATTTATCTGAAAATTCGTTTTATCATTGTCTACAGTAATCTCAATCATACAACCAGCGTATTCAATTTTAACTGGTACATCGCCACCATCGTCTGTAGGAACTCCTTTATCAACAAGATGATCAATCATGAAAAAAAAGTCTAACAATTCTATTAATGCTTTAATTTTATTTTTTAACTGTTTTTTCCTAACTTCTTCACTACTTAAAACCATTATTTCAGATTTTGGATTTAAATCAATAAAACCAATTTTATTTAATATTTCAGTTAAATCTTTGTCTTGTTCTTTAAATAATCCTTCAATCGTATTGCCACAATTTTCTGATTTTACTATTTTTTTAAGGATTTTATTACAAAAATTATCTATGAATTTCTTTATTTTATCTCTGGTCTGCTTTTCTTCGTCAGCTTGAATTTTTTTTTCAATTCTTTCTTGTACAACTCTTCCAATAGAATATTTACCAAATTTAGAACTTGTAGCCACACCTATAATACTGTGAATTACCTCCAAACTGACCAACGTTCCAACCGTACTGGCTATAACTTTTGCCGCAAGTGGCATGCTTTTTCTAACTTGAGGAGCCGCCCCCCCCTACTGCCGCAACGGTTTGCTCATTTTTAACATTTTGAGCCGCTTGAGATTTACAACTTAAAACCGATGTGCAAGCAAGAAATAACGCAATCTTATTTTTACCAAATTTATTCATGGAAACCACCTCGACTAAAATTTTAAATAATATTTAAGCAAAAAGTTTAAACAGCCTGACATTTTAACTATATAACAATGAAAAAAATTTGTCAAGCATAAATCAATATTGGCATTGCTAAAAGTAGGTAGATAATAACAGATTTCTTTCGAAACTTAAAAATTAAATTGGGAAGTGCCCTCTCCGGCACTGACGGAAAAAATGATGTAAATCTTTTGCATTGCTATATTCATACATGGATACAATTTTTCTATTCACTTGTAGCAATACCTCTGGAGAGAATAAAGAAACCTAGATTTCACAGTTATAAAGCACTCAAATGGAGCGGATGACGGGGTTCGAACCCGCTACCTCCACCTTGGCAAGGTGGCGCTCTGCCAAATGAGCTACATCCGCATGGTGCCTTCGGGTGGAATCGAACCACCGACACAAGGATTTTCAGTCCTTTGCTCTCCCGACTGAGCTACGAAGGCGATTGGCGACCCGGAAGGGGCTCGAACCCTCGACCTCTAGCGTGACAGGCTAGCGTTCTAACCAGCTGAACTACCGGGCCCTATCGGCATGGTGGGAACAACAGGACTCGAACCTGTGACCTCTTGCGTGTAAAGCAAGCGCTCTAACCAACTGAGCTATGCTCCCTGAGGCTTCCCACACCCTACCAACATAGTACTTATAACCATATCATTCTATTTTTCATTTGTCAACACCAAAAACGAAAATTTTGTAAAATTTTTTGAATTCTGCAAATTTTGCAACAGATATTTTTTTATATTTAAAATTGGTACTAGACCTTGTTAATACTATCGAACAACTTTTTCGAAAAATCAAACTTTTTATATAAGACGTACTTTTACTCGTTACGACAAACTTAATCCTGTTTTTCTCTTATATATTTGCTTCACTTTTATTTTGATTCTTTATTTCGTGTTAACAGGCATCAGTAAGTCGACAACAAACTTTATAATTACTATCAGAAGATTGAATCTCAGCCCCATCGCCATCATCATTATTGTAGAAATAAAAACCAATCGAATCGCTTTCTGCTGTTGTATAAATAATACATTCCTTTTCGCTGAGATTTTTGATTTGATAAATTTTTGCATTACCACGCAAAATACCAAAAAACTTTTCTACCCAAGATTTGCCTTTAGTAACTCCTGCTTTTTCGATTATTTCT
>CAMNDS010000030.1 GCA_946535695.1 uncultured Clostridia bacterium
TTTTTATTAATATCAATTGTTTGTATCTTATTTAATAAAGCAGCTATTCCCCAAATAATCGCGATTGATACCAAGGTTTCTAATAAAATAGGAATAGCTAGAGCAAATTCTATTGTCTCGGTTAAACCGCCAATAAATCTTCCTAAAAATTTAAAAGCAATTGTTTTCGCGGAATCCTTGTTACCATCATTGATATTATTTGAGAAATCATCTTCATTTTGTTTCTTATTTGTATATATGTGTCCAATAATATTTCTAGCAGTATTTATTACGATTTCTACATTATTTTCTATAGCGGTACTATTTAGATTTATTTCCTGAAGTATCTCCAATCCGGCAGCTATAAATAATATAATTAATACAGATACAAAAGTCGCGGCTAAAATACCTATTGAGAATAAAATTTCTATTAAAACGGCACTCCCTCCGATTATACTCCTGAAGAAATTACCAATAACCCCTCCGAATGTATCATTATTTTGTTTTTTCCAAATACTATTTACAGAAGCATTAAAAATTTTATCAACTATTGACAATGCAGTATTTATTATGATTTCTGCATTATTCTCAATTGTTGTCTTATCAAGTTCTATCAATTGTAGCAATAATAATTGACCAGCTAATAACAACACAGCTAGCATCATGATATTAAGTAGGCCTATACCGATAGTTGCGGGTGCGATGATAGGCGAAGCTGCAGTTATTAGCCAACCAATAGCTACTATAGTAATCGTTATAGCTAATAAAGCTAAAAAGAACTTACCTATCATCATCCAATTAATATTTTGTGCAATAACACTAATTGCAACTATAGCTATACACATTACAGATAAAGCAAGTAACATAAGTGTTAATTTTGTTACAGTATTTATATCTTTTGCGTCAATACTAATTAGCTTAAGCGTAATGACAATCAGTTTAAGACCTAATAATCCCAAAGATATCCCTAATGCTGCTATAGCAGCTAAAACAGCTATCGGAGCCATAAGAACCATTAGAGAGAATATGATACCTAAGTTACTGGCGACGCCCTTTAATATTATTGTTGTTCGCTCTAATTTAGATAGTTTTTTATTATCAATTTTAAGATTTGCAATGTTATTATTTAATAATTGTAAACGTCCCATTGCGACTATTAAAATATCTAATGATATTATAGTCCCTAATAATCTTGAGATATATTTAATCTTACCGATTTCGGATAAATTTATTACTATATTTATAAATTGGTCTGCATTTTCGCCAAATTTATCAATTATTTTTACATCGAATTCGGCAATCTGTTTGAGTTCATTACTTAAAATTACTTTATTGAGTTGATATATTATACCGAATTTCTGTCCATTTCTCTCATCATATAAAGCTTTTAAACCAATTTTCGTCGGTATTAATCTCGAAATGATTTTAATAGATAAGTTATTTATAGACTCTAAAGTATCCTGAAAATGATCAACCAATTCGTCTATCCTTTCAAAAGTACTTGATAGATAAATTATACTCCGCATATACTCCTTATTACCGTAAACAGATGCAAGTTTTTTAAGACTTCTTAATATAGTATGTAAAGAACTATTAAAAAGTATTATTTGTATTTTAGTACGTACAGGATTTGGAATCTTAAGATCATATATTATTTTTGCTAATGTAAGATATTTTTCTATTGCATCTAATACGCCATGAGTCTTTGTAGTTATTTTTTCAGTCTCTCTGCTAGAAGCTTTATTTTTATCTATGGCTTCCGTTTTTTCTTTTATTCTTTCTACTACAGAATCGTTGCCCAATAAGTCTCCTATTTCGAGATTACTTATTTCTTGAAGTTGATTCATCATATATTTAACGAGATCTTTAGAATTATTAATGAATAATTTAATATTCATTTTTGTTTTCAAGAAATTCTTTCCATAATCTGCATCAGCAACTTCTTCAAGTAATTTTGAAATATTTTTAAATACTCCACTAAAAGCAATTAATCCATTTATAAGAACATATTTTTCATTAACTTTTTCATCCCCAATTCTTTTTTCTTCTATGTATCCTAATAAATCCTGTATATTTCTCCCCGATTTTGCAAACTTACTATCTCCATTAACTAAAGAATCAATCGCATTTCCTAACATACTAATATATGTTTGAACTAAGTCATTGATGCGATTTAGTTTATTTATGGCTTGGGTGTTGATTTTTATAGAAACAATTTTATCAATAGATTTATTAATACCTACTATAATTTTTTCATATCCAGTATTAATTTCTTCTATATTAGCTATAGTTTGCGTAATTATTTCATTAAGATTACTATTTGAAGGCACTTGTTCCATATAAGTAGTTAATAAAATAATAAGTTTATAAATCAATAATTGCAAAATAAGTGTTTTAATTATTTACTTTATTTTTATATATTTATTCATGACATATGAAGAATTAAAACAAGATACTACTCGATATTTTGCCAATAAAGGTATGAAATTAGAAAACGAAAGTTTTCTAAAAGAGATGCACCAACAACATCAAATAGTAATTAACGGTCAACCTAATATACAAACGGAAACTATTAAAATTCAAATAGATATCTTAGGCGAAGGTTCGATTGAAGATAAACCAATGATTGGTTTAAAAATAAAATTAAACGATCAAGATCGGGGAGATTTTTGGATATCTGATACTAAAGATTTAGCAAGTTTTAATATATAAATATATAAATAAAATATATAAATATATAAATAATTTAATTATGAGCGAATTAACAGTAGCAAATGCTAAAAAATTAGGTGTTGATGTAACTAAATTGACATTAATGGGTTCGATGAACTATGTAGTTCAAGCATTTCGCGAAAAAAATGACGAAACCGGCGAAATTACTTTTTCATATGATATATATCAACCTAGAAAAAATCGGATACGGTCCGGGGACGAAAGTAGCATGTCATACGAGGACCTAATTATCTCCATGAAAGAGACTTTGGAACGAATGAAAATAGCCGAACGAAATATTCGTGATTTTATCGACGGCAAAACGGATGTATTTTACTATTGGGATTGTAAAGATGAATCGTATTTGCAGCAAAATTTAGCTTAAACTTGTTATGAAAAATAAACATTGTAAATATTGCGGAGAACTTCTTGAAACTGAAAAGGAAATAAATAGAGGTTTTTGTGATATCTGTAAAGAACGCAAAGAAGCCATTTCCGACGTCGTAGATCGTAGAAGCATTAATGTCGAGCTTAAAGCTTTTGATCATTTTGCACATGATGGTGACTTTATTGAAATTACTGAGTGGACTAACGGAGAGGGTGTTGATTTAATAATCTCCGAAAGAGAAAAAGAGAAATATATACCCTTGACGTGGGGGCAATTAGAAGCTTTGGTTAACGTAGCACATAAACTTGTAATTATTAATAATTATAACGATGATGAAGAAGAATGAATATTATTTTTTTAGATTTTGATGACGTTATTACTACTCCGAATTCAGAATACACCCCGATATTAGAAAAAATAGAACTAATAAGATATATACTCGATGCGACAGGATTCAGTGATTGTACTTTCTTCATCTTGGAGACCCCACCGCTAGCGGTACGGTCATTGTAATAAAGATTGTAGTCAAGAAGAGATAATTGAGTATATACGAAAAAATCCTTACTATAATATTCATTTATCTATTCTATTCCCATATATTATAGGTTGTACGCCACATGCGGGTAAACCCACGCGGGGTGAAATAGAATGGTATCTAAGTCAACATCCAGAGATATCTAGCTATGTGATTATTGACGATGAAAACATCGACGCCCAAAATAATGAAATAAAATCAAGATTTATACGAACGGATCATTTCGACGGTATAACTAAAGAAGATGTCGATAAGGCTATTAAAATACTAAATAAATAATAAAAATTGATATATTTATATATAGGTAATAATTTTTAACAATAATGACGAGAGAAGAATGGCTGCAAAAAGCAGTAGAAAAACTAAATGCTAATCTCTTTCATGGAGAATTAGATATTTTAAACACACCGTATCAGATATCTACAGGTCGTGTAAAATGGGATTATATGATGGAGGTGTTTATGCCTTATCAAGGAGAGGATCCTACGATGGATGATTTTTTTCCGCCAACGATTGTAGTCAATCATCTACTTAAGGATCCTGTTGAAATTCTTGGGGCGGTGGCTCTGGGATGTATACAGGCATTTTTTGGGCATCAACGTTGTAATAAGAAATTTAAAAAGGATGCGGAACGATTCTTTTTCGAATTCGATAAACGTAATCCTATTATAACGGATTTCCTTAAAAATCAATTACTCGGGGTGTATGGTATGATGGTAAAAAATTATGGCGAATATCCGGGAAAATCGGTATATATTCATAAAACAGATAAACGCGAAGGAAAGAAAAATTCTTTTAAACTTTTCTGTCCCGATTGCGGATATGAATTAAAGGTATCTAGAAAAACTTTTGAGAAATATGGGCAAAAAACACCTACATGTGTATGTGGTGCTAAGATGGCAGTCGATCTTGAAGATGAAGAAGAAATAAATACCGATGAATGAAAACTGCTAAAATATATGTAGATAAAATAGATATACGTAATTTCCCAGTTAATGAGATGCATATCGATCCGTATTGGGAAGATCTATATAACCCAGTTCATTATAAATTATACTCATGAACTACTTTATCCAACAAGGTGACGAATCGCCGATCTTTAAAGGCACCTACAAAGAATGTGTAGAACAGTTATATTATTTTAATGATGCAAAAATAGTTAGCGAAGCTCAACTCCATATCGAAAATAATTAATGGAATTTTTATATGAACATAACGGCGAAGAAGTATATATCACTACGAATAAAGTTGATATAACGGGTAAAATATGTTGGAAAAACGAAACATGGGAGAATAAAGGAAATACATTAGAATATGTTATAAAATCCCCTTATATAAATTTATATTCTAATAATAGCGCCGGACAAAGAGTATATTTAATACTTTGTCCTTTCGATATATCAAAATCTAGTATATTGTTAAATATACAACTTAAGATAGTTGATAATCATAAAGATTATTATTTTGACGATAATAGATTTAGACAATCTGTAGGAAAAGCTCCATTAGAAACTTATAATATTGTAATGACTGAATTGAGGTTTTTAATGTGTTATTTAGACAACTATAATAAAAATCTTAAAAACGGGATGCCTGTTAGTTTAAGTTGCTTCGGAGATGATAAAAGAAGATTTAATATATATAAAAGAAAATTATATCAATATGGTTTTGAATTAATAAGTCGCGATCGTACTATGACATTAATATTGTATAATAATAAATTTAAAAATATAAATAATGATAAAATTATAGAATTATGATTAGCAATACAACAAAATATTTAATTGTAGCAATAACCGGAGTTGTTTTTGTCGTCCTTGTTATGGGGTCATCAATTTATTTCGCATTAGAACATTCTATTTCATCTATTCCTTATGATTATACTATATTACGACGTACTAATGAACTGAAACAAGAAATTATAAAAGGAAAAATAGTCGAAGAAATAGATAATTATATACATAAAATCGCGCCCAGTAGTTGTCTTAACGCTCTTCCGTTATTTGAGGCATGCGAAGAAAGTAATATTGATATAATATTTGTACTTGCACAGGGGCAAATAGAAAGTCATTTCGGAACTCGAGGAATAGCTGCGAAAACTAATTCGGTATTTAATGTTTATTCTTATGATGGACTAAGCGCGGAAGAAGTTATTAAGCAAGGAAAAAGATATAAACATCCAGATAATTCAATTATGCCGTATCTTATATTATTAAATAACAAATATCTCATCAATAATAAAACAGAAAAAGATATGTTTATCGATTTTGTTGATGAAAATGGGCGAAGATATGCATCCGCTGAAGATTATGAGGAAAAATTACTAAATATTTATATTAAAATCGATTCGTTAACGAATATTTCAAGTTTATATAAAGAATATAAAAAATATAAAATTATCAATGAAAAATAATTCGAAAATAAAGGGTTGTGCGTTTAACCTATCATGGCCTTTACTATTTACTTTAGTATTTACTGTTCTCAAGCTAACAAATTATATAGATTGGAGTTGGTGGTGGGTGACATGTCCCATATGGCTCCCGATTGGGTTAGTATTTACATATTTAATTCTCACCATTATTTTTTATGCTATATTTTGCCTAATAGATGTTACTTATAAATGATGAAGATATTAATTAGTGATACTCATTTTGGTGTACGTCAAAATTCCATCGTGTGGATAAATTCTCAATTAGATTTCTTCTACAATCAACTTATTCCGTTTTTAGATGTACATAATAATGAAGATATAGAGATTATTCATTTGGGTGATGTATTCGATTCGCGTAGTTCTATAAACCCATTAATTGCGAATAAAGTAAAAAAATTATTCGATAGTATATGTCGTAAAGGTTATAATGTATATATTATAGGAGGTAATCATGATTATTATTCACCGAATGAGAGTTTACAAAACGACAACTCTATAGATTTAATACTTGGTGAATTATGTTATTATTGCCCGAATTTAAAATTAATAACAAAAAATTTTTATAAACAAAACAACGAATTATTCGTCCCGTGGTTTAGATATTTTGACTATGATGAGTTAAAGAAACAATTAAAAGATATAGATACGGTATATATTCATAATGATTTGGTTATGATCGATCCGAAATATCAGCAATTATTTGAAGGAAAAACCATATATAGTGGGCACATACATACTCCTTGTCATATAAATAATTTACATACTTTAGGTTCTGTATTCGCGCTGACATTTGCGGATAGTAACTCAGAACGGGGTTTTTATGTCGTTCATGATCACGGACAATTAGAATTTATTCATAATGAGAAGTCTATTCGTTTTTGGAGATTTTATAATGATGAAATATTTAAAAAACTGCCTATAAAAAATACAGATTATGTTGAATTATATATAGACCAAGAAAATCTTATAAAACCAAATTACGTAGAAACAATAAAAGAATTATCAAAACAAATAAATAATTTAAACGTTATACCAAAAACGAAAGAAGTCATCGGTGAATCTGTAACGGACTTTACTAAATACGATATAACAGATATTTGTAAAAAAAAGATTCCTAAAAACCTTATCAATAAATTCGAATTAATTTCAAAAGAAGAGAATGAATAATTTAGATATAAGCAATAATTAAATTAAAAATATATAATTCGTCATAATTTAAAAATTTCTTTATTAGATTAAAGAAAAATAGTAATTAAATAAATTTCATTATGAAACTATGTCTTTTAGGAGCTCATGGCACCGGTAAGTCAACGTTAATTAATCATTTCCGCGATAAATATAATGTAATCGATGGCATAGCAAGAAAATGCATTAAACAAGGATGTAGTAGTTCAGAATTAGGAACATATGAGAGTCAAGAACAGATATTTGATTCGTATTTGCATGCTTTAGAAAAAGATGATTATATATCAACGAGATCTGTTTTAGATGTGTTGGCTTATACTGCATGGTTGACGAGAAATAAAAAAATTCATTTTGTCCAATATGCGTCACAATTACAACGCACTGTAAGTTGGTGGATTCGAAATCCCGAAGTCATTGTATGTTATGTACCTATCGAATTTGATATAGAAAACGATGGGACGCGAAGTACTGATACCGGTTATCAATATGAAATAGATAAAGAGATGAAGAATGTTCTTGAACAGTTTAGTATTCCGTATTTTACGATTGCGGGTACGCCAAAAAAGAGGATAAAACAGTTAGAGGAAATTATAAAAGATATTAATACGAAAGGTGTAGATTATCATAAAATTAAAAACTAAAGATTTTATATTTTTTGTTATATAAATACATAATAATAAAGATAATAAAATTATGATATTAGATAATGATGAATATGTTCTAAAACATGGCTTAAATAATAAATTAAGTAGGTTATTAAATGCCATGGAAGAAAATTATAAGTTATCAGATAAAAACGGATATATTAGTATTCAAGTAGGATTTTATTCAGAAGGAAATGAAATAGATATATCTAAAAATTTTACAGTAATAGTTAAACTTGGGAAGGATTTTTTATTTCGCGCATATAAATTAATAAAAGATACCACGTTAGAAAAACATAATGGTTTAACTATTGAAGATATATATTATCTAGGGATAATAAATCCGGCTCCCGGGGGCCGGATTAAAATATATAAGTAATTTAAAAAAATACAAAAGTTTCTATTAGAAACTAGATAAAGTTAAAAAACGAATTCATATATTTTATCGTACTGAGTATCCATGTCCCGAATCTATCGGTCGCGCGGGATCATTTATTATACAAGCTTCGTGTTGTGTGAGATATTTCATTGCTTCTTTAATAGCCTCTCCCCCTAAAAATCGATTATATAATTTTATATTTGTCAACATACATGGATAACCAGTTATCCAACATTCTTCTTTGTTGATTATTTCAAAATCATTATTATATGCACCTACTTCGTCACAAATAGGATTATCTAAGTCGAACCAATACATCTCAGGCCGAAGCTTATAAATAGGCACCCCTTCTTCGTGTGTATATTTAAACACTTGCAATTGAGTCGAAAACGTACGTTTATTCCATTGACAAACAACAAGATACGTATTAAATTGTTCTAATTTACATGATAATGTATTAAAAGATAACGTAAATCCATTATTATACTGCATATACACATCAACGGGGCCCATGTGGATAATCTCTTTATTTTCTGTTGTCTCCATAGATCCCGAAGTTTCTAATATAAAACTTATCATTCCTTGATCGCCACAATAACCTTCTTGATAAGTAATCATTCCGCCCTTATCGAATCTATATATATTTCTCGCAATGACGTTCCTTTTTTGATTATATTGTTTATCTAAAATTATCATAT
>CAMNDS010000031.1 GCA_946535695.1 uncultured Clostridia bacterium
CAATCAGATGAGGTCGTGACTGCTTTACTCAAAGCATTCGAAGAAAACCCCCCGACACTTTGGGAATCTAATATCTTTGGAAAGTCACTCCATTCTCTTGTAAATGAAGGTCTGCACAATAAACTTTATCGTATGCCAAACGATGCAAGAGAAAAACTCAAGCAAACTATCGAACGCATCATAAACGAAGGCTGCAACGGACTTATTTGCATAATTTTGTAAAATTTAAAAAAATAATAAATAACAAAAGATGATTTATATTATAGCTTTTATTTATAACAATATTTTGCCAATATTTTCTTATACAAGAGGCTATAAATACTTAAAAATCATTTTATGAATCAGTTTTTACAACTGCTTTTAACTCATCATACGTTTCATCATTATGTTCACTTTTAATACTTTTTTTTCCAACTTCATCAATATTTTTTATGTTAACTTTAAACAAAACATTGTTGTCTTTATCAGTTATAAATACAATAAAAGTATGATCAAATATCATATTAACATTCGGTTTTGTCGGTAAAGTATAACATTCTTTTACAGCCTCATCACCTGATGCTGCAGCAGCTTCAACACCTTCGGGAGTAATTTCAAAAACAACTTTTTGTACTATTTTACTTATTTTAGCAAGAGGGTGAATATTATCTAACTTGGCATTCATAAGAGCTTGCAATAGATTATTACTGTTACAATAGTCATTCAAAGTTAACGAAGATTCAATTTTGAATCTTGGAATTTCCAAGTGCACGTTTTTCGTTTTCATATTTTTAGCTAATTCTTTTACATCTACATTCTTTACCTTATCAAACTCATTATTTGTTTTTGGCAATACCATGTACAAATAACAACCGTTTTTTTCGAAAGGAATACGTACAGCTTGGTAATCATTTGTTGCACAGTAATCACAACTTCTAGAATCTCCATCTTCATCTTTAATAGTTGGAACGTTTTCAGTCTTTTTATCAATCCCATTGAATTCTATCGAACCTGTATATTCGAATTTATCAACAAATTTAGAATTAAAATATATGGTATTTACCAAAACTAAAAGAGTTTCGGGATCTAATTTATCAAAAATGCTCGGGATTTTATTTTCAGTCTTTTGACTGATCCAGTTATTGATTCGCTCATGTCCGTTACTAACATCGATTGAATCACATTCTGCTTTTAAATTACTAGTAATAAAATTTTTAAAGTTATTGTATTTGCTTTTATCAATATCACAATTACGTAAAGTATTAGTATACCACATAGAATTAGCGATATTAACACCATCGATTTTTGTATCCATAATTTTTTTTAACCAGTTATTAGCATCTTCTAAAGATTCAAACCCCACATAATCTGCAACATTTTTTCTGACTTCTGGATTTGAAGTACCATTAGCGGCCATTATCAACGCAGCTTTCAAACTAAGAGGGCTATACACCAAGTTTTTATTTACGTATGAATCAAGTGTAATATTTTCTTTTTTGAGCAAATAAGCAATAACGGGAATACTCAAAATAGGAATAGACGTTGCCGGTATCAACCATAACTCTTTGTTTTCTCTTGCAAACGACACATTATTTGCAAACAAAAACGCCGGCAAGACAACAGATAACATTTTTTGAAATTTTTTATTCATATTTATCACTTTCCTTTAATTTAAAAATTTATAAATTTAATGTTTTAAAAATGCAATACTAGAATTTTTAATTTTAACAGTGGTCCGTAAAATAAAAATTTTTAAAGATTAGATAAACACCTACTTACACACAATATGTTTTTATTATACAAGATAACAAAAATAATGTCAATAGTAAAAAACGAATTAAAACTCTATGAGCTCAAAATCATAAAACAAAGCGGCAAATACGGCATAAGATTAAAAGTATTGGCTCCGGTATTACATCGCTGAAGAGAATATCTTGGTTTTTTTTGATTAATATTGTTAAAGTATATATGCTTGAAATAAATTATTTTCTTTTAGAAAAAAATACTGAGGTTTTGAATGAAAAATAAAATTTTTAAAGCAATAAGAGATTTTAAAATGTTTGAAGATATAAATTCGGTTGTTATTGGTGTTTCTGGCGGAATGGATTCAGTATCGCTTTTGCATTTTTTATTAAAAAATTTTAAAAATATGAAAATTACGGTTGTCCATATAAATCATAATTTAAGAGGCGAAGAAAGCAATCGAGATGAAAATTTTGTAAGGAAATTATGCAATCATATTGGAATTAAATGCATTGTCGGTTCGTTTGATGTTTTAAAAATTTCAAAATTAAAAAAAAAGGGGATTGAAGAAACTGCAAGAGAAATAAGATACGACTTTTTAAAAAAAATTTCTTCAAAAAATAACTCCAAAATTGCAATGGCGCATACTTTATCCGATAGTATTGAAACTATTTTTTTGAATTTAACAAGAGGTTGCGGGCTATCAGGTCTTGCTGGCATTCCTCCTATAAGGAATGACATAATAAGACCTCTCATTTATGTTACCAGGGCAGAAATTGAAAACTATATTAAGGATAACAATTTGAGTTATGTCAGTGATAGTTCAAACTTTTCTGATTTATATTCGAGAAATAAAATAAGACATAATATTATTCCGGAATTTTTCAAAATCAACTCGAATTTTGAGCAAAATGTTGGTCGTTTTATTTTTCAAATTCAAAAAGAACATGAATACCTTGATTATTTATCAAAAAAAGCTTTTAAAAATACTAATTTTGAATGTGAAAAAATAAAAATATTGCCAAGTGTACTCAAAAATCGTGTTTTTAAGTTGATTTTGAATCGTTTTAGTACTAATATTGAATCAAGGCATATTAAACTTACCGCAGAATTACTAAGCGGCCAAATAAATGCGTTTAATTTGCCCGGAAACAGAAAAGTGTTTATTAAAAATGGATTTTTAATTTGTGAGGATTCGGGTAAAGCTAAAAATTTTAAAAATTTTAATTCAAAAAAGTTTTCTGTTTGTATTTTTTCTGTGCATGATTTAAATATTGATATAGAAAAATCAGAAGATTTTTTGTTTGGTTTAAAAACGGATGTCTCAAATTTTGAATTCCGGACAATAAAAGAGGGGGATGTTTTTCGCCCGCAAAACAGAGGATGCAGAAAAATTTTGAGGAAGCTGTTCAATGAGCTGAAAATTCCAGTTTTAGAACGCAAAGAATTGGGTATTTTGGTTGATAATTCGTGCGGAGAGCTTGTGTGGGTAGAATCTATTGGAGTTTCTGAAAATTATAAAATAAGTGAAAATTCAAAATTTATTGGTAAAATATGCGTTAGTTAGCTTTTATATTAAAAAAGAAGGTTGTGGAGCATGTCTAATCCTAAAAAAAAGATTCCTAAAAATATAATAATATTTTTAATTATCCCTGTAATTATAATACTGATAGCCAGTGTTATAAGTAGCATGATGTCTCAAAAGACTAGAAATTATTCTGAGATAGTTAACCGATTTAAAAATCACGAAATTGTGGAATTTAGAATGAATCTTGGTTCTGGTGACATGGATATAAAACTCAAAAATAATGAAGAAATCCATTTTACGGCGCCAAGTGCAAGCTTGATGTATAAAGATATCAAAGAGCATATTGATAGCTACGATAAGGCGCACCCCGATTCTCCAATGGTTTATAATCTTATAAAGGCGACTGAAACTTCTTGGATAATTAATGCTATTACTTATGCCGTACTACCAATGTTACTTTTTGGTTTAATGCTTTGGTTTATTATGCGAAAGGTAACTATAATAGGCGGTGATGGGGGAAAATCATTTTTTGGTAAGAATAAAGTAAAAAAAAATATGGGTGATGTTTCCAAAACAAAATTTGACATGGTTGCAGGTCTTGATGAAGCTAAAGAAGAAGTCATGGAAGTTGTGGATTTTTTAAAAACACCTGAAAAATATAGTAAATTAGGAGCAAAAATTCCAAAAGGAATATTATTTGTAGGTCCCCCCGGAACTGGTAAAACACTTTTGGCAAAGGCTATTGCAGGAGAAGCTGATGTGCCGTTTTATTCAATGTCGGGTTCTGATTTTGTAGAAATGTTTGTGGGAGTTGGCGCCTCACGTGTTCGTGATTTATTTGGTCAAGCAAAAAAAACTGCTCCATGCGTTGTTTTTATTGATGAAATTGATGCCGTAGGCAGACAAAGAGGCTCAGGCTTGGGAGGTCACGATGAGCGCGAACAAACACTTAATCAGCTGCTGGTGGAAATGGATGGTTTTGAAACTAACGAAGGCGTTATAGTTATAGCTGCAACAAACAGAGCGGATATACTTGACAAGGCTCTTGTTCGTGCAGGAAGATTCGACAGAAGTATACTTATAGGTTATCCGGATATCAAAGGGCGCGAAGATATATTGAGAATTCACGCCAAAGGTAAGCCATTCGACGAAGACGTAAAATTAAAAGACGTTGCAAGAGCTACAGCTGGTTTTACTGGGGCAGACCTTGAAAATTTGTTAAACGAATCGGCACTTTTGGCTGCAAGAAAAAATCAAAAAGTCATAACTAACAAAAATGTTGAAGAAGCAACAATAAGAGTTATAGCAGGACCGGAAAAACGCTCACATGTTATGAACGAAAAAGAGAAAAAAATTACTGCGTATCACGAGAGTGGTCATGCCATTGTAACTCATTTTTGCAAAACGCAAGATCCTGTTCATCAAATTTCGATTGTTCCTAGGGGTTCTGCCGGAGGGTATACTATCTCGCTGCCTGAAAAAGATTACATGTACGTTTCCAAAACAAAAATGGAAGAAGAAATTTCTACTTTGCTGGCAGGCAGAGTTGCCGAGAGCTTAATATTTGACGATATTTCAACCGGAGCTTCAAATGACCTTGAAAGAGCAACTCGTATGGCAAAATCGATGGTCACGGAATACGGCATGAGTGACGAAATTGGTCCTGTGGTTTGTGATAGACCTGAAAACGGATTCATAAACTCTGATAAGATATATTCTGAGGAGTTGGTGAGTAAAATAGATAAAGAAGTCAGCAATTTTATAAAAAGAGGATATGAAAAGGCTAAAAATATTTTGGAAGAAAATATAAATATCCTTCATAAAGTTGCAAATTCACTTATTGAAAAAGAAAAGCTCAGCGGCGATGAATTCCGTTTGTTGGTAGAGTCAGCATAAGGAGGAATTTATATGGAAAACTGGAATTCTGATAATAATGATAAAAACAATCAGGAATACCAAAATGTTTATTACGATAGTTGTTTTAACAATAATGAAAATGAGATAAGAATTTTAAAAAAAAAGAATAAAAGAAAAATATATATTATAATTTACTTAATCATTGGTTTTGTTTCAGTTTTAATGGTAATGTGTATTTGGTCTTTAAAATCAAATAAAGTAGATTTTTCTGATGTTTTGAGTCAAAAAATTGAAAATAATAATTTAAAACCGAATGAGAGTTTAAAAATTCCGGAAAATTTAGATGCTCCTAAAGGGCTTCCTGCCACGGAAATTTACAAAAAATGTTATAAATCCATTGTTGGAGTTTTTGTAACTCGCGAAGGTTTTAGTATTTTTTCAGGTCCTATGAAGCAACAAGTGCTTGGCTCAGGAATAATCGTAAAATCTAATGGGTATATACTTACTAACGCTCATGTTGTTGAAGGTTGTGACCAAAATTCCAATATATTAGTAACTTTTTCTGATAAACCTGATGATAAAATTAAAGCAAAAATTATTGGCAAGGATAGAAGCACCGATATTGCGATAATTAAGATTGATAAAAATGATTTAGAAGCAATTGCTTTAGGAGATTCTTCAAAGCTTGAAATCGGTGAGCAAGTTTATGCCATAGGAAGTCCAAACGGTCTGCAAGGGACTATTACCGGTGGTATGATTTCATCTTTGAACAGAAAAGTGTACGACGACGTTTGGAGTACAAATTTTATTCAAACAAGCACTCCGATTAATCCTGGCAATTCTGGAGGACCTTTGGTTGATAGTTCCGGAAGATTTGTAGGAGTGAATACTTTAAAAACTGCAGATACTGAAGGAATAGGATTTGCCATACCTGTTAATGATGCTGTAAAAATTGCCGATGATTTGATAAATCATGGTAAAGTTTTGCGCCCAGCAATAGGTGTAACTGTTAATGATAATCTTATTATTGAAAGAATTTCGGAAAAAAGTGAGCTAAGCCGGAGCGTAAGCCGAGGTGATATGATAATCGGCATAAATGACAAGGTTGTAAAAAATCCTAGTGAATTAGTCGAAGAAATAAAGAAACATTCAATCGGAGAGAACGTTAATATAAGTGTTCAATCGGTGCTTTCAAAAAAAGTTGTTAGTGTTAAGTTGAGAGAATTGGATTAATTTTTGAATACTATAGCCATTCCAAAAGGTATACAATGGAAATGGCATACAGTGTAGATTTTAGAGAGATAGTATTAAAGTATATAGACGAAGGTAACAGCTTACGAAAAGCAAGAGAAAACTTAAAAATGAATCTTAAATATAGGTTCTGGAAAATATTAAAGAAATAAACCGAAAGTTTATAAAAAATAAGACCAAAAACAATGTGCAGAATATACAATCCGGAAAAATTAGAGACTTACATTAAAGATAATCTGATAACTTATTTGAAAGACGTCGCCAAAAAATTTGGTGGGCCTGTGTCAGGATCAGCAGCTTTGCGGCTTATGAAAATACGCCTACAGTCGAGAATATTCCTGGTCTAAAATTGGGGAAAAAATTACAATTTTAAAATTCTTTGGCTTTCTATTTAATCTACTGATTTTAATCCCATTGAGCATTTTTGTGACAATCTCAAAAGTTGGCTCAGACGTTTTTCAGGTATTTTGATTCTGTTAAAGCTTCTATTTCTAATTTCTTCACTTCTAAACTTTTGTGATTCTTTGTATCATTTTTTATTTGGAATATTTATATGACCAATGTGCTCATCTCGTATTTTTTTAAAAAAATTTGATAATAGTTTTGAACATTCCAACTGTAAAACCCCCGAAATGATTTCCATTTTAGGGCTTATCATGTTTATTGCGCCAAAATTATTATTTCGAGCACCATAAATTAATCTTTTTATTCTGCAGTTATTTATCGCACCAACGCACATAAGGCAAGGCTCCAAAGTCACATAAATTTCACAATCCAAAAGCCGCCAGTTGTTAAGTTTTTGAGCTGCCATGTTTATGGCGATTATTTCCGCATGATTTGTTACAATATTTGTAGAATTGATTAAATTCATACCTTTACCGACTATACATTCATCATCAATTATTAAAGCGCCAACCGGAACTTCGTTTTGATCATAAGCTTGCTTTGCAAGTTCGAGCGCTTTTTTCATCCAAAATTCATTATTTTTACTTCTCATAATAAAGACGTAACTTTTTATATTCTTTCTTTGGTATCTGCGATAAATAAAAAATTATTAGCAAAATTAAACTTAAATGTTATCTCATCATTTTTTGATGATTTGTTGATACCTTCTTGACCATATGGCTGCACAGTACTTGTATTTAGAGCGTTATTCAAAAAACTTAAACTTAAATAAATTGATATTAAAAACTTAAAAATATTTCTCATAAAATATACTTCCTTTATTTAACAGTACCCGTAATATATCATAAATTTCGTTTCTTTTCAACTTATATCTTTGATTTTAATTTTGTGATTTTTGAGTTTTGAATCATAAGAAATTCCAACAGCGAGCTTTTGGTCTGCGTAATCTTTTAGAGAATCAGCATATCTTTTTTCTTTGATTTGTTTTAAAGCCTATTAAGGAGTTGAATTTTTCTTGAGTTCTAATATGAATGCAGGTTTAGATTTATCATTCAGATAAAAAATAAAGTCAGCTCTGCAACTACCTGCTTCCATTTCTCTGACAATTTTGTATTTACTTCTCGCACTTAAATACACAAGTGTGATAACGCATGCTAAAGAATTTTCATCGTTATATTTAATAATTGGAATATTAATATCATGGGCTTCTTGAATTAGTTTTTCCATAGTTTCAGTGCCTTTTCTGAGCGTTGCTTTTAGCATTTCGCTTGATTTTAAAACTAATTCAGAGATTGCTACCATTGATTTGTCTTCCAAAGCATCATCGAATTTTATTCTTAATTCTTTGTTTGGAATTTTCAGAGTTTCATCGTGATAACTTAAAAATCCATAAACTGTCATTGCCGAAAGTATCTGATTTTTTGTATTGAGTTCTTTTCGTTCTGCGCCGTAGCCCTTTAATTTTATATCGAGTGGAATTCCGGATGTCATTTGCACTATGTCATTTTTAACAGAATCAATATCATTATTTACATAATACATAATTTCATCCATCGGCCCGGTGTTTATCCAGTAGTTTTGGTACATGCCGCCACTAAGCGCATAGACTACTAACCTCGGATTGAATACATCTAAACCCGAACAAGTTTTATAACCATCGTACCAACTGGTTAATCCTTCAAAAGTTACCATATTCTGTTTTTTACAAAGCTCCTTTGTTTAGTCAAATGTAAATCCAAAGTATTTATCATATTTTTTATCGTTTAAAATATTGTGCTCTTTGAACATATTAAACGCCGAACCTGCAGAATATTTTGCGATTGTCAGGACTCCTGTTATATATACAATTCCCACATATGTCTTATCTTTCAATAAATCCCTTAAAAATTCCAAAAATTCCCTTCGTTCACTTTCGGAAA
>CAMNDS010000032.1 GCA_946535695.1 uncultured Clostridia bacterium
AGTTTTATAGACAAAGATGAAAATATGTGATAAAATAAACAAAGATATCGGTGCAAGAGATGTAAGTATAATTTTACTATGATATTATCCCACCAGATAAACATCTTATCGTAAAATCCCATACTTTATTCTTTTTCGGCGGTGCTGAAGGAGGTATTGATTCAGTTTTTTTGTGATTATAAGTTACAAAATAATGCTACTATTTTTTTACAAGTAAAAATTTTGTCCCATCTTGCGATTTATCTGTTGACTTATTTGAAAATTTTTAGTACAAAATAACATTATAGTGACTTTCAGCACAAAATACGTTTTAGGATGTGATACTTATGAGCAGTAAAAAAATAGTAGTAAATAAAAGTCTGAACCTTAGAGGGACTGTTAAGGTGGCCGGCGCCAAGAATTCAACTTTGGCGATTCTTGCGGCCATTGTTTGTGTAGGTGAGCCTTGCATAATTGAGAATGTTCCGGATATAAGCGATGTTTCACTTATGTGTAGGATTTTATCCAAACTTGGTGTGGAAATAGATATGGTAGGAAAAAATTCTATCAAAGTTGACCCGAGAAATATAAATTTGACTTGTGCAAATTTTGATGAAATGAGGCATATGCGTGCTTCATATTATCTTTTGAGTGCGCTTTTGAGCAGATTTGGCGAAGCAAGCGTTGCAATGCCGGGCGGATGTGATTTTGGTTTGCGCCCCATGGATCAGCATGTGAAAGGATTTGAGGCTTTGGGGGCTGAATGTGAAACGGTCGGGGGAATTACCAGCGTTAAGTGTAAGCATCTTAAAGGTGGTAGGGTATACCTTGATGTAATTTCGGTAGGTGCAACCATAAATACTATGATAGCTGCTGTTCGAGCTGAAGGAACTACTATCATCGAAAATGCCGCAAAAGAGCCTCATGTTGTGGATTTGGCAAATTTTTTAAACACTTGTGGTGCAGATATACATGGAGCAGGAATTGATGTTATAACTGTTAATGGTGTAAAATCTTTAAAAGGTGCAACGTATCAAATAATTCCGGATCAAATCGAGGCAGGCACTTATATGGCTGCCTCGGTTGCTGCTCGAGGTAATATTTTAATCACAAATGTAATACCTAAGCACCTGGAATCTATTTCGGCAAAACTACGCGAAGTAGGTGGCGAAATAGAATATTTTGAAGATTCTGTTCGTGTTTCATGTAGCCAAAAAAAACTTCGCAGATGCAACGTTAAAACTATGCCGTATCCGGGCTTTCCGACCGATATGCAGCCGCAGATGGTTGCGTTGCTCAGCATTTGTGATGGTACGAGTATGGTCACGGAGGGTGTTTGGGAAAGTAGGTTTCGCTATATTTCGGAGCTTAGAAGAATGGGCGCGAAAGTTTCGGTTGATGGAAGAATGGCGGTGATTGAGGGTGTACGAGAACTTGTAGGAACAAACGTAAAATCTGTTGATTTAAGAGCTGGTGCGGCTGTTGTTATCGCCGGGCTTATTGCTGAGGGGACAACATGCATTGAAAATATTAATCATATTGAAAGAGGATATGAAGATATAGTCGGCAAGTTATCAAATTTAGGTGTTGATATTAAAGCTGTTACTGAAGTTCCACGAGAAAAAGTGCTTACTGCATGATGCAATATTGCTAAAAAAGATAGATATTTCCTCCGATATAGCCGGAGAAAATGTTTTTTTAAGTAGCAACTGCTATAAAATATTTTCAATAGAAATTTCATCGATTTTTCCTAAGCTTTCAAATTTAGATTTTAAACAGTTGCAAGTTTTTAAAATTTCAAATTTATTTTTTTCTTTTGAGGATATTTTTAATTTTGATATTTCATTATTTATGTCATCGATTTGTTCGTGATGAATTAATATTTGTAAAATTTTTGATCGTTCATTCCAAAATTCATCAAATTCCTTAGTTGAATATTCGATACTTTGATTTTTTGATATTGAATTTTCAATTTTCTCTATATATTCAATTGATTTTTTTGATATAGAATTTGTGTTTTTAAAACTTGCAAAGCAAAGCAGAATTGTTGCTGTGATGATTATTAAGCCGCATAAAAGTTTATTCATATTTTTCCTTTTTTATGATGTTGAATTGTTTGTTAAAATTTGCGGTCATTAAAAAAATTTCATCGAGTTTTATATTATTTTCTTGCAATGTCTTTTTTAACCATTTATAATCTAATTTGCAAAGCAATAATGAGTAATTGTTGATTTTACCATTTGAAACTATTGTTAAATCTAAATTCGCTTTTTGGACTTTAACTTTTAGTGTTTGCGCATTTGGCGGTTGCGTCTCGGTTTTTTGCAAGACACTCAGTTTTCCGTTTGTTTCCATTATGGCGTAAGCCACGTCGTTTATCGAAAAAACGTTCATTTGTCGGAGCTGCTCACATAGATCATATGTGCTCATTCGGAGTTTACAGAGTTCTTTTTGGTTTATTTTGCCATTATCGATAACTATTACACATTTGCCACATGTGAGTTGACGAAATTTAGGGCTTTTCATCATGAGCCAAGAAATTAATATTTCTAGGCATGTTAAGACCCCAATGGGGATAAGGCCACTCAAAATAGGTTGATCGGAATTTTGCATCGGAATTGAAGCTATATCGGAAATCATAAATGTTATTACAAGTTCCGAAGTTTCAAGTTCGCCAATTTGCCTTTTGCCCATGAATTTTATTGCGCAAACTACTACAATATACATAATTATTGCTCTTATAAAAGAAGTAAACATATCATGCCCTAAAAGATAAAATATTGGTTTATGATAAATTATTTCCTAAAATAAATATATTATCGATGAGTTGTTGACTTTTTTTATAAAATATGAGAGAATTCAGGAACCCGTGAGGAGTATTAAAAATTTGGAGGAATTGTATGCCAGCATTTATGAAAAAATTTTTTGATATGTTAAGTCCTGCTGATAGCGAGGACTATGAGGAAGTGGATGAAAATGTTAGCGAAAGACCCAAAAAACCGGAAATGAGAAAAGATTCTAAGGTTATTAATATGGGCAGAGTCGAGAACGAAATTTCTTGTTTTAAGCCTACTGAATATAACAAAAGTATTGCCAATATAGCCGATAGTTTAAAGTCTGGATGTATTGTTATAATTGATTTTGGTGTTGAAGTAAGTAACCCTGAGGTTGCAAGGCGAATCATAGATTTTTTAAGTGGTGTAGCTTATTCTCTTCAAGCAAATTTTTTCAGAGTTTCAAATAACTGCATTTTGGCGCCCAGTAACGTAAAAGTTAACGGCTTAGATCTTGTTAATGAATTAAAAAATTGTGATATTTTGCCTTTTGGAGGTAAACTGTGAGTACTGTTTTAAAGGATATAAAAAGAGAACTTGAAGATGTTAGGTTTTCTCGTGCTGCTTTTGGGTATAGATCGGCTGATGTGGATAATTTTATGGATGAAATAGAGCGAAAGCTTGATGAAGCAATAGCTGAGCGTGATGAACTTTTTAATCTGATTGAAAAACTTAAAAATGAGATTTTATCTTTGCGAAGCGAAAAAGAATCGATTACAAGAGCTATTGTAAATTCCGAAAAGATTGCTCAAGCGAGCGTTATAGATGCTGGAGTTAAATCTAAGTATATATTGCGCGATGCTTCGGAAAAGGCGGCTAAGATGGTGAATAGTGCAAATGACGAATATGAGCGCAAAATTAGTGAGGCTAGAAAGCTTAATGAAGAGATCGAAGCTTTTGTCAGTGATTGTATAAAAAAGTTTGGTAATCAAATAGAATCAATGAAAACTTTTTCGCGAGTTCCTATTAAACCTCTTGACATGAAAAAATTTCAAATAGATGATGTTGCCAAAAATTTTATGTCTGATGAGCATTATCAGACTACGCAAATTTTTAGTGATGGTATTTCTATTCCAAATAATAATAATTAAAAAGTTTACAAATAAGGATGTTTGGGGGGATTATGCTAAAAAAATATAATGATACTTTAAATTTGCCAAAAACTGATTTTCCTATGAAGGCAAATTTGAGTGGACGTGAGCCGGAAATTTTATCAAAATGGCAAAAAAGCAATATTTATAAAAAAATTGTTGAAAAAAATTATAAGAATAAAAAATATATTCTTCATGACGGGCCTCCGTTTGCCAATGGTGAAATTCACCTTGGTCATGCTTTGAATAAGATTTTAAAAGATTTTATTGTAAAATTTAAGAGTATGCAGGGATTTTGCGCGCCATTTATTCCAGGTTGGGATACGCATGGTTTGCCAATCGAAGTGAAAGCAAAAAAAAAATTTAAGAGCTATGATAATCTGGGAATTTCAGAACTCAGAAGGATTTGTAAAGATATTGCTAGAAATTATATTAATCTTCAACGTGAATCTTTTAAAAGATTAGGTGTTTTTGGTGATTGGGAGAATCCGTATGTTACTTTTGAACCAAAATTTGAAGCTAAACAGATAGAAGTTTTTGCAAATCTTGTGAAAAATGGTGCAATTTACAGGGGTTTAAAGCCGGTTTATTGGTGCTGCGATTGCAAGACTGCTCTTGCTGAAGCAGAGATAGAATATAAGCAGGATGCTTGTGATTCGATATTTGTAAAGTTTAAGTTGAAAGATGATTTGAATAAATTTTCGGATTTAAATATTGATAAAGAAAAAATTTATTTTTTAATTTGGACTACCACTGCTTGGACTTTGCCCGGGAATGTTGCTGTATGTTTAAATAAAGATTTTATTTATTCTTTGGTAAAAGTTAATAATGAAGTTTTAATTATAGCCTCCGACTTAGTTAAACCTTGTATGCAAGAAGCGAAAACCTCTGATTTTGAAATTATTAAAAAGTTCAAAGGTGCTGAACTTGAAGGCATAAAGACTTTTCATCCGTTTATCGATCGTGAATCGTTAATAATTACAGGCGGTCATGTTAATTTAGAAAGCGGCACGGGCTGCGTGCATACGGCTCCGGGGCATGGGCTGGAAGATTTTGAATGTTGCAAAAAGTATAATTTTGAAATTTTGGTGCCTGTTGATGAAAACGGAGTTATGAATTTACTTTCGGGCGGTTTTGAGGGTATGGATACTTTAAAAGCGAGTGGGAAAATTATTAAATTACTTGAAAGTAAAAATTTATTGTTTGCCAAAAAAAATATTGTTCATAAATATCCACATTGCTGGCGGTGCAAAAATCCTGTTATTTTTCGCGCTACGAATCAGTGGTTTTGTTCTGTCGATTCTTTTAAAAAAGAAGCTATTAATGCTGCAAAAAATGTTAATTGGATGCCAAAATGGGGCGGCGAAAGGATTGAATCTATGATTCGCGAGAGGTCTGATTGGTGTATTTCGCGCCAGAGAAAATGGGGCGTGCCGATTCCGATATTTTTTTGTAAAAAATGCGGCGAGCCTTTTGCTGATTTTAAAACGATAATTGATATTTCTAAAATCTTTGCTGAATACGGCTCCGGGGTTTGGTACGAAAAAGATGCTGAATTTTTTCTTAAAAATAATCAAACTTGCAAATCTTGCGGCTTTAAAGAATTTATCAAAGAAAAAGACATAATGGATGTTTGGTTTGATTCGGGTTCGAGTTATCATGCGGTTATTTCTGAGTCTGATTTTCCTGCGGATTTGTATCTTGAAGGTGCCGATCAGTATCGCGGCTGGTTTCAGTCTTCGCTTTTAACGGCAGTAGGAATTGGTAAATCTGCTCCATACAAGTCAGTTTTAACTCACGGCTGGGTTGTAGACGAAGAATCTCGAAAACAGTCAAAATCTCTTGGAAATGTTATCGAGCCTGCATTTATAATTCAAAAGTATGGCGCAGATGTGTTAAGGCTGTGGGTTTCGTCGGTTGATTATACCGATAATGTGAAAATTTCTAGCGAAATTCTTGCACAAATTAGCGAATCTTATCGAAAAATAAGAAATACTGCAAGATTTATTTTAGGTAATTTATACGATTTTGACCCAAAAAAAGATTCGGTGAAATCCGAAGAGCTTGAATCGTTAGATTTCTTTATGATTCTGAAAACAAAAAAGATTTTTGAAAAGTGTATTGAATTTTATGAAAAATTTGAATTTTATTCGGTATTTCAAGAGGTTCAAAAGTTTTGTATAACAGAGCTCTCGAATTTTTATTTAGATGTCATAAAAGATAGACTTTATGTTGAAAAAAAAGACGGATTTTTAAGAAGAAGTGCACAAACTACGATTTGGGTAATTCTTGTTCATTTAACTAAAATTCTTGCGCCAATTTTATCTTTTACTTGCGAAGAAGTATGGAGTTTCATGCCCGGAGTTAAAGATTTGGATAGTGTTTTTATGAATGATCTAAAATTTGAGTATGAAATTGAAAATGATGAGAATTTGAACCAGTATTGGCATAATGTTATCGAAGTTGCAGATTTTATAAAAAAGCATCTGGAAGTTGCGAGAAAGCAAAAAATAATAGGTTCCTCGATGGAGGCAGATGTTTATTTAAACGCAGATGCAACACAAGTTGATGATGTTGGTGTGTTTTTATCGGATTTAAAAGAAATTTGTATAGTTTCGAGCGTTAATTTTTCGGAATTTAATCCAAATTCTGAAGAAAAGGTGATAGTAAAAAAATCTAGCATGCAAAAATGCCAGCGCTGCTGGACGTATGATAAAAGCGTTGGAAAAAATTCGGAACATATCGATATTTGCGGGCGATGTATAAATATTTTGCACAAATAATTGATTTTTTATTTTTTTTGTGATATCATTTGAAAAGTTAAGTTTGAGGAGGTAAGTATGTACGCTGTTATATTGGTTGGTGGCAAGCAATTCAAGGTTAATCAAGGAGATATTATTTATACAGATTTGATTGGTGCCGATGAAGGTAGTGAAGTTAGTGTTAAGGTTCTTGCTAAATATAAGGATAATAATTTTTCTTACGGAACTCCATTTTTGAGTTCTGTTGCGAAGGCTAAAGTTATTAAAAACGGTAAGAAAAAAAAAATTACTGTTTTTAAGTACAAGGCGAAAAAGAATTATAAGCGCAAAATAGGTCATAGGCAGGGGTATAGCAAACTTGAAATTACTTCTATTGATTAGTTTTGCCTGCTAATTTTTAGTAATAATTTATGAGGAGGAGGTGGTGTTATGGCACATAAGAAGGGTATGGGTTCCACGAGAAACGGGAGAGATTCGGAGTCCAAGCGCCTTGGTGTAAAAAGAGCTGACGGTCAGAGTGTTAAGGCAGGAAATATTTTGGTCAGGCAAAGAGGTACTAAAATTCACCCAGGACTTAATGTTGGTAAAGGTTCGGACGATACGCTTTTTGCTTTGATTTCGGGAATAGTTCGTTTTAAACGCTTTGGTAAAAAAAAGACTAAGGTTAATGTTTGCGCATTTTAGTTTTTTCTCTTCCGTTTTTCGGGGGAGTTTTTAATTTTAATTAAATGATTGAAAATGGGAAAATAATGTTTTTTAAATTAAAATGAGCATAAATTTTTTTGGAAAATATCGGATAAGAATATAGGAGGTTTTATTGTTTGTAGACATTGCAAATATTGAAGTAAAGGCCGGTGATGGCGGCAATGGCGCAGTTTCGTTCTATCGGAGCCCGGCAACTGCTTTAGGCGGACCTGATGGTGGCAATGGTGGTAAGGGCGGTGATGTTATATTTAGAACTGACAGTAATCTTTCAACTCTTTATAAATTTAGGAATAAAAAAAAGTTTTTTGCTCAGAATGGTGGCAACGGCTCTGGTAAAAAGTGCAGTGGGAAATCAGGCGAAAATCTTTTTATAAAGGTTCCATACGGTACTATCATCAAAGATTTGGATTCTGACATTTTAATTTGCGATATGAATAAGCCTGGTATGAATGTTGTGGTGGCTAAAGGTGGCAATGGAGGAATAGGAAATTTTAATTTGAAATCTTCTGTTAACAGAGCACCAAAATATGCTAAAAAAGGTCAACCCGGCGAGTATTTTAATTTATGTCTGGAATTAAAACTTTTAGCAGATGTGGGCCTTGTTGGTATGCCTAATGCCGGAAAATCTACGATAATTTCAGTTATAAGTGCTGCTAGGCCTAAAATAGCCGATTACCCATTTACTACGGTTTCACCGATATTGGGAGTAGTCAATTGTTTTGATAAATCGTTTGTTGTTGCAGATATTCCGGGTTTAATTAAGGGTGCTTCGCATGGCGTAGGGCTCGGCCACGAGTTTTTAAAACATGTTCAAAGATGTAAAGTTTTAGTGCATGTTGTAGATGTTTCATTAGAAAATCCAATAGAAAATTTTGAAATTATTAACCAAGAGTTATATAGTTTTGATGAAAAATTTGAGCATTTCCCTATGATAGTTGTTGCAAATAAAATTGATATTGCATGTGAAGAAAATATTTTAAAGTTTAAGAATTATATTAATAATAAAAATTTGAATTTTTTTACGATTTCGGCTACTAATGGTTTAGGTGGTCTTGGTTTGTTACTTCGTAAAATGTACGAATTTGTTGTAAAAATGGATTTTAAGTTATAAAAGATTCACAATTCACAAATCCATAAATCAGTTTTTTTGTTCATTGTTACAAATATTCAGGAAATCATCAGAAATTGTGGATTTATTTTTTTTATTTTGGTATAATGCCTCA